>CAYJGP010000001.1:0-44555 GCA_964369435.1 uncultured Oscillospiraceae bacterium
CCTTGAATTTTGTCTCAGAACTTCCGTGTTCCGATTCTTAATGTTTACCACCGCTTTTTTAACATCGGGCCCTGATGGTAAATTACGGCAGATACCTATTGCGGTGCAAATTTAAGACACCGTTATCATTTATATCGGCCATAATTTCGTAAACTTAAGAGAAAAAAATAATTTTTTTTAAAATTTTTATATTTTTTAAAAAGATGTGTATTTTAAGAGTTTTTTTCTGATTTATGCCAAGAAAATTTGACTTATTATATCGATGTTTACAGCTTTTGGTTGTTTAATTTAGAAATATTTAGCTATCGTTATCTGGTGCCTGTAAGCGGTTTTCACTTCTGTGCAATTTTGATTGTTAAATGTTACCAAGGAGTGAAAGTTTGGATTATGACGGTGGTTATAAGCTTTAGATTAAGGGTATTGGGTTTGAGGATTTATTTCTAACGTCTGAAGCTTGCATAGTGAATTTTAATTTTTTTAAGGTTTGTTTTAAAGATTTGTTTTTGATTTTTAGATATCTGGGTTTTGGTGCGCCGCATCCCCAGAGTCGATTTTGAAAAAATCGACAAAGCGGCATTTATGCCGATAGCCGCACAGAAGTGCGGCCGCTGGGGACGGCGGGCTTTAAAAAAACTTATAATTGCAGTTGTTGCAACAGTTTAGAATTATTAAATAGTGGACAAGATATCGAACTAAATACCCACCCCAACCAAGCCCCATCCCAAACTAAGCACCAACCTAAGCCAAGCACCAACCCTAACCGAGCCCCCAATCTAACCAAGCCCAAATCTAGCCAAATGCCAAACTCAACAAATCACCAAACTCTGCAGAGCATTAAAATCAAAGCAAGCAAGAAAAAATCCCCACCCAATTGAGTGAGGATTTTTGAATATACTTTGTATAATTATCCAAGTAGCTGTAGAACGCCTTGAGGAATCATGTTTGCCTGTGAAAGCATCGACTGTGAAGCCTGAACTAGGATGTTGTTCTTTGTGAATGCCATCATCTCAGCGGCCATGTCAACATCGCGGATACGAGATTCAGCAGCTGTCATGTTCTCAGATGTAACTCCGAGGTTATTTATTGTGTGCTCAAGTCTATTTTGAATAGCACCGAGGTCACCACGAGTTGAAGAAACAGATGTTATTGCTATTTTGATATTGCCTATAGCTTTGTCAGCGCCTTCTTCTGTTGTGATATCAACATCAGCAATTCCAAGTGATTGAGCGTCCATGTTGCGAATACCAACAGAAACTTTCTGTGAAGGATCTGCAGTGTCGCCAACCTGTAGATTTAATGCGTCGCCTTCAACTTCTGTTATTGTTGCTGAAACATCAGCTGTAGGTGTTACATAAGCACCAGTCATACGAACACTACCAACTGCGCCAGATATAGCATCTTTAAATGCAGCTTCTGATAGAGCATCTCCTGCGGCTCCGCCACCTGCTGCTGTTGAAGCAATGCCAGCTCCTGTAACTGTGATAGTTAGAATTCCACCTGATACAGCGGCTGTAACTTCAGCGTCTGAACCATCAGTAGTATCTGTTGCAGCTGTGCCGTCAGCGTATACTAGCTCTACAGATGTGATTGAAGCGTCAAGTCCTTCGAGTGCAAATCCGCCGACTGCAGTAGAAGTAACTGTATCTGGTTCCATGCTTCCATCAAGTAGGTTTATGCCATTGAAGTTTGTGTTTTCAGCGATTCTGTCAATCTCATCAAGTAGTGAGTCAACTTCTGCTTGCAAGCTTGCTCTGTCTGATGTATCGTATGTACCGTTAGCTGACTGAGTTGCAAGTTCTACCATTCTGTTTAGCATTGAGTGAACTTCTGTTAGAGCACCTTCAGCTGTTTGAACAAGTGATATACCATCTTGAGCATTTTTCTGAGCTGTTTCGAGTCCCTGGATTTGAGCTCTCATTTTTTCAGAAATCGCAAGACCTGCAGCGTCGTCGCCTGCTCTGTTGATTCTGTAACCTGAAGATAGTTTCTCAAGGTTTTTGCCTATCATAGAGTTGTTGTTTGTAAGTTGTCTGTGTGCATTTAATGCAGCGATATTGTGTTGTATACGCATAATTTTTTCCTCCCTGAATTTTAAATCTTTATTACTTCCTTGTATTCGAAAACTTTTTTCGAAAACCTCTTTGCGATTGTTTTCTTCAACCGCCGTTGATTTATATATCGTCGGACTTTTTAAAAAGTTTAGTGTTTTTTCTAAAAAAAATTTAAAAAAATTAATTCTGGAAGAATAAATATGCGGTTTTTGCGGATAAACACTTGATTTAATCAAAATATAATTATTAATATATTTTATCGTTTTAAAGGTTTATAAAATAAAAAAACGCCCCAATTGGAGCGTTTTTAGATGTTTAATTATTACATATCAAAGTCGTAGTCGATAGTATACTGATGGAAACCTTCCAAGATATCATTTTGTATAACTTCATAAGCTGTATCGCTTATATCAATACCAATTTCAACCGAGATAGGCTCGAGGTAATCAAGCTCTGGCATAACTTCTTCTAATATGTCAAGCATATCATTAACAACTTTGCTTGAGAAAGCAACATCGTCCATAGCGAGCATTTCTTCATCATTTAGAGCTGCTTCAGCGTATTCGTTGAAAAAATCCTCTGTAAATGTTTTTGTGATGATATCGATAGGTGATACTAAAACAGTAACTACATAGTCATCTGCTTCCTTCTCAGAACTAACAACTTCAAATTTGATTTTCTGATAAAGTGCATCTGCAGCGTCGAAAAGTCTTGAGTAGGTATCATCGTCAAGATAGGTATGGTCAACGCCGAAATATGTTGCAAGCCATTTAGCTTCGTTATCAACATTGTATAGGTAGAACTCTTCAAGTTCCTCTTCAGTTACAGGATCTGCAAAAGAATCGATATAAGTCTGGCTGTGTTGATTTAGGTAAGATGAGTTTAACTCCTCTAGAACGATAAATTCAGGATCGAGTCCGTCACCTCCGAGAAGACCGCTAATAATGCTGCAACCCGAAAGCATTAGAGATACTGCAAGTGTGACTAATGCGATTTTTAGTGTTGTTTTTTTCATAATTTCCTCCATATTATTTAATCCAAAGCTATTTATACCATAAAAACAATAAAAAAACAAGTGAAATACAGGATTTACCGTCGATTAGTAGAAGATATCCAAATATTCGTGCAAAAGCAGCTCATTTTCATACATATAAACAGCGACATCTACCCCAACATATCGATAATGCCAAGGCTCATATGAGACTCCCGTATCTTCGACGCGGTCTGCAGGGAAGCTTTCGGTAAATCCAAAGTTATGGGCATTATCTGCAAGCCAGATATAAACTTCCCAGTCTGTAGTTGTTATCTCATCAGCGGTTATATCAACTGCGATACCGAGTGCGTGCTCACTTGTACCAGGTGTGGCAACCCATCTATTCGTCTGTGAAATAGCATCTTCTTCGCTATATCCTTGCGCTATGTAAGAGTCTATTCTGTTTTGATATAGCTCGGCTTGGTGCGATACAGAGCGGTAGCCTGAATTAACATACATAACAAGTCCCGCATCTAAACCGGCGTTAAACATATCGAGTAGCGGCTCAAGTATCCTTGCGTCAACATATTCGTCTCCAGGGGCTAGGGCAAGTTCTATGCTGATATCTGTATCCATCGGGTAGTCGGGATGGATTACATTAAGTGGCCATCCGTTAATATTTTCGAGCTCAAGCTGTGGGGTTATATCTTTTTGATGGTTTGATGATGTCGATAAAGGAGAGTAGACAGCAACAGCTTCTTCGCTCTTTGTGAAAATAAGAAGTAGAGCAATAGAAACCGTTGCTATAGCTAAAACTAAAGCAACGGTTATCAATATGGTCTTTTTTCTTTGGTTTCTTATCTTTGTGCGGCTTTGCATAAATTTTTCCTTATCCTATAAAGTATCTTGCGAAAAGCTCAATATATGTTACACCAGACAGTGCTGTAAACGATAGGAGGGTGAAGTTATCGCGCATTTTTGGTGTTGGCTCAACTTTTAATAGTTTACCTGATAAAAGTGCTATAAATATCATCGGCGCTATCATAACAGGTATAAAATATCGACCTTGAACGCCCTCAATGCTGTTTGCTCCAAGACCTGAAAATGCGCCATATAGTCCTGTGCACACTGCTAAAAATGTAGCTCCAAATAGCACAGCTGTGTAGAAGAGATCGTTGAACAGCCGCTTGCCACGTACGGTATCCTTGCCATCCATAACCGCCGCCATAAATAGACAAAACGGAGTGAATACAGATGCCAAAACAAGATAGATATTAAGCCAACCAAAGCTTGAAAGATAATCGAGGTAGACATCGAGTATTCGTGAATAGAAGGTTTTTAAAATCATCCTTGCATAGAATATGAAGTTATGATAATACCATGAAATAGATGAAACAGGATTTGAGGTAGACATATTTTCTTCGGTTACCATATGCGAGAAATTAGCGATATAGATATCCCAAAGCATGATAGCTGCGATAGCAACTATTCCAGCACCTGCTATCATAAATGTCCTTGGTATTTTAATCTTCCAGTTCTCTTTTGGAATGAGATAGATAAGAAGTATGAGCGGAAGATAGGCATACTTAATTGTATTAAGACTTGCGTATAGAGCAAGCATTATTACAAAATCACGCAGTCGGACTTCATTCTTAAAGCAGAAGGATGCAAATAGGATAGATAGAGCTGTCAGCATCATATCATAGGAGGTTGAAGCCGCAAGCGAGAGTGACATTGGCAAAAACATAATAGCTAGGAATATATTTTTAAATCTTGTTATATTGCGCAGTGCAAGATAGCAACAAGCAAGGTAGAAGAAGAGTGAGAACATTCGAGCAACATAGAAAGCAACAAGAGCATCTGTTGTGACAAGCCTTGTCAGTGCAACACCGATAGCCCCTGGTATATAGGGGAGAATATGCGGGATATCACTCTTTGTGTATGTTGAGTAGCGGGTGTACGTATCGCCTGTTTCCCAGTCGTCATTAACTTCGTTGTGGTAGTAGCTAAACGCCTCAAAAACAGAGCCGTTGAAGTTTTGATAGTTTACATCATAGAAGAAAGCAGGGAAGGCATTTTGTGCATAGTCCATGCTTTTTGGCATATCAGGCTCTTCGCTCTTAAGATCAAAGTTTCCCATACCTATTGCATAGGTGCGATAGAAATGCCTATTTTCATCTGGAACTTGGAACGGAGGATTTACAAAACAGACGATAGTTCCAAATAAAAGCATAAGAAGTACTGCTCGCAGATTAAAGTTGTGAACATACTTATAGATGCAAACAGCGGCAATATAGCTTGCGACCGTTGCAGGTAGAAGAATTGCAAGAGATGGGACGATATTGTTTGCAGCCATAACATTGCCTGCGAAATAGACAATATAAACTATACCCACAAAGGCAAATATTCCGCCGAGAGATAAAAGATAAACTCCTTTTTTAGAAAACTTAATCTCGATTTTTCGCTTTTTTATCATTGGGATTAAAAACTCATCTGTGAGTATAAGCAGCACGATAAAAATAATTGCCAAGACAAATGAGAGAGCTATAAACAAGCATATATCAAACTGCACTGTAGGTGTTAGAAAGTTAATTGTAAATGAATCAAAGACGATAAGTCCTGTTTCGTGGGTCGTAAGGTCAAGGCGGAGGCCAACAACCTCACCTATAGGATTTTGATCTAAGATATATCCGTCGCGGTAGGGGATTTCAACTGCGTCATTTTCAGAATACCCTGTAGTCGGTGTCCTTTTCATATAGAGCTTATTCGAGTTTCTACCATCGTGTAAAATCATCATATCATAAGAGATACTATCAATATATACCGGTTCATCGAATAGAATTTCAAAATATGGATCTTCGCTATCTGAATGAACGGTGTTACCGTAAACGGTGAAATCTTTGTTGCCGGTCATATCTGATAGGGTATAGGTCTGCAGGGTAGCTCCGCTATTTATAAAATTATCATATCTGTCATCCATTGTTATTAAACAGTACCCTAAAGAAATTACGACAGCAAGTGCTACCGCAATAACTTCACGCAGATATTTTTTGAAAAAATTCATCACAACAGTCAAATTATCCCCTCTTTTACTATTATATCGTAGTTTTTAATCGCTAGATTACGATTAAGGCTGCTACTAACTTCGTTTTGCTCGATACTATCAAGCTCTATATCACAATAGGCTTTCGCATATGGGTTAAATACTGCATAGCCTTCCATCGCAGTCTCTTTAAAGCTATCGGCAACATTCTCAATAATCTTATCTTCCGCCCTCATCATATAGCAGAGGGTGGAGAATCCATCGATGTTATTAATTGTTAAATTTCTATTTGCATAGCCGTTGTGCTGCTCTGGATACCCTCGAAAAAGCGGATGTAACCACCGCTCATCTGCACAGTATCCACTACAAACGATTTTTCCACTGCTATTCAAAATTTTAGGTACAACATACCTTGTAGTATCAAAGTTTAGGAGCATGGCAAGCTCTAAAACTGATTGCTTATCTATAATAACCCCTTTTTGTAAAACAAGCAATAGCTCTTTAGCGTTTTCACTGCCACTCTTATAATAATCTTCATAAATTCCATCTGTTAAAACAGTAATATTAAAGTCTGTCGGCAGAGAAAATTTATAGCTCCCTGCCACAAGAGGCGAAGAAAGCTTTGCCTTTACCGATTGTCGCTCTATATGAGCTAAAATCGAGTTTTCAGCAGCAGTAACAGCATATGGTTTTGCTGAAATATCCGAAGCTACTGAATTTTCATGTACACGCCAGCAATAGAGTATTCTATCTATCTTATATGGTTTTTTGCATTTTTCAGAGCATCGCAAAATATAATCATAATCCTGACTGCCATCAAAAGCGGGGTTTAGCTCGCCCACTTTTTCATATAGCTCTCTCGATATGGCAAAAAGATGACAGATATAGTTGCTTGAACGCAGTGTATCTGGGCCAAAGCTCCCTTTAAAATAGGGATCAAAACGAGTTTTGTAGTCACCGTCAATCCTATCCATATCAGAATATATAAAGTCAGCGCCGCTCTCATATCCTCTCGCAACTTCAAAAAAAGCATCTGGCATAAGTATATCGTCGTGGTCGCAGAAGATAATAACATCGCCACTTATAGTTTCAAGTGCTCTGTTTGTATTACCGCTTATCCCTGTATTCGCTTCAAGTTTTTTATAAACTATCCGCTTATCAGAAAAACTTGCAACGGTATCTTTTAGCCTATCGTCAGCAGATGCATCTGCTAAGATAAGCTCAAAGTTTTGGTAGCTGTTTTTTATACATGAGTTTATAAGCTCACAAAGATAAGCAGGTGGTGTGTTAAAGCAGGGGACAACCACTGAGATTTTTGCCTTCATTTTGCTTTTTCTCTGGCTTGCAAGCTGGGAGTCGGTTAAGTTTCCAAAATAGAGATATCTTTTCTTTGCCTTGCCTGAAAAGAGCTTTTTAATAACACCTAGAGGGCCGAGCTTTATTGCAGTTTTAATTTTACCTATCATAGCTAAATCTTTTTAAAGACCTTTCTTATCGTTTTGCCTATTACAGGTGGAAACTGCAGCTTGCTGATTATCTTGTACTTAATGCTTCCTTTAATATAAGCAAGCTCATCTTCAGCGGCAAGCAGAAGTGAGCGGTATACGGTATCGTCGGTCGATAGAACACCAGAAAAGATGCTTTCGATAAACTTTCTATCTTTTATAAACCGCTTTTTCTCGCCTGTCAGGCGATTATAGAGTGCTTTATATTCACTAGCCATATCTGGCAGGGTTTTGTGTTTATAGTCTTTTAGGGCAGCCTGTTTTTCATTGTACCCTTCGGTATCTTCTATTATAGAGATAAGTTTTTGGTAAATTTCAGAAGCGGAGCTCTCGATATCCATTAAAAATCCAGCGTTGTTTGCAGTTATCCGCTCGGCAACAGCGCCGATATCAAAAGCAAGCGTTGGGATATTTGCCATCATAGCCTCAGATAGGGTATAGCTAAATGTTTCCGGCCATATAGAGAAGATGCCAACAAGATCGATATCGTAACTTTGAAGAAGTGAGATAATATCGACACGCATATAGTTTTCAATCAGACGAACTTTCTTACCCTCGCCTGCGAGCGCTCGTATCTCCTCGTCGTAAACAGCGCCGAATATATAGAAATTTATATCTTTATCTTTGCATTTTTTTATAAGAGAAGCTATTTTACCACTGCCCTTGTGGATTGCAACACCACCGATAAATGCGACATTAAATCCGCTTTTATCAGCTCGTTTCGCTGTTTTATACTCCTCTTGCATTAGACCGTGGTATCTTGCATCTATTTTGATAGAAGGGAAAATCCCATTTATTATATCTGCGGTGTTTTGTGAAGGGGTTATAACACTATCAAATCCCTCAAGAAACTTTTTATGCTCATCACGAAATGCTTCAATAATATCGCTCTGTATCCCTTTTTGACGTGAGAGACATAGACTGCATTTTTCATGGTCGGTAGACGGCCCGCAGAATTTCTTTTCGTCATCAACGCAGTTTATAAGAGGGCAGATAAAAGCAAGATCGTGGATAGTGCAAACTGAGCGGACACCAAATTCCTTAGCAATATATGGGATATCGAGGGTGTGTCCTGCTGTATGTTGTAGGTGGACAAGGTCGATATCGAAGTTTTTAATAATATCTGAAATCATTTTAGAGTAGCTCTGGTTATGGTATTTTAAATCGTAATAGATAAGGAGAGGGAATAAAAACTCTTCGCTACCTCCCTTATGGTATACAGATAGACGGTAACCGTCCTTTTGGTGGGAGAGAACAAAGAAGTTATACTCATCTTTCATACTTCTTATCATATCCCAAAGATGCAATGTAACTCCGCCAACGCATCGCAAATCATCTTCACTATCAATCCATGAGTGAACAATAGCAAGGATATTTTTGCGATCCCCCAAATTCAGCTGCCAACCAACATTTTTGCCGATAACACTATTGTGCTTAAATACAACATACTGGCTTGTGTACTGGCGAAGTCTTGGGTAACGTCTGTCGAGAATAAGGCCTGCATCTGCTATGCGCTGGTCTTTATCGGCACCAAAAGACTGGGTCCCTTTGTGGTAGATAAATGTATCATCAGCGCAGATATTGACAAAACCGTTCTCAATAGCACGGAATGAGAAATCGTTCTCCTCGCCGTATCCTTTGCCAAAGGTTTTCTCATCAAAATATCCGCAAACATCGAGTGCACGTCGTTTGATAAACATGCAGTATCCGTTTGCAGTTGGTATTTCAGGGTAGATTTTAAGGGAAGTTTCTTCAATCATCTTCGCATAATCAGAAAGGGATATATCGGCTGGAAGTTCGTTATCCTCGCAAAAATTCGGCACCGAAACAAGGGTGCCGTTATTTGTGAGCGGTGTTACAGTTGCTATTTCAAAACGACTGTAAGCAGCGCTTTGTATCTTCGAGACAAAATTTTGTGTTACCTCAGTATCGGAGTTTAGAAGGATAACATCATTTTTATCGCTCTCTTTCATACCGCGATTAACGCTTGCTACAAACCCCATATTTTTATCATTTTGAAGCAGTAGAATGTTTAAGTCTTTATATGCCAAAACTATCTCTTTTAAATGCGGAAAAACCCTACCTTCAGGGCTTTTATCGTCAATTATAATCAGGCGATTTTTAGTTAAATCGCCATGTTGTGCAACGCTATCGATACAGGGTTTTAAATAGTCGTACCCGTTATAAACAGGGACTATAATATCAACCATTGTTATCTCCTTTTTTTAATATATTCTTTATCCCACGAGCTGTTTTATAAGGGAAGCTATTTTCGAATTTTAGAACACGCTCTTTATATAAATTCCGCTGACGTTCCATCTCAGCATAGTGGCGCTCAAGCTCTGCGTGCATCTCTTCAAGCTCTAATAGATGAGCGAAACTTTGCTCGTGCGTATAGTGGAGGGCAAATAATGCCTCATTTAGCTCTTTGTTTACGATATCGCTATTTATCTGCGCCTCTAGGGTATCAAACTCATGCCTGTCCTCTATTCCGAATGTCATCAGCAGCTTTTGCAGCGGTATAAACTGCTCGAGCGCTGTGTTGCCTGAGTGGATATAGAGCCTTGTGATACTGCGATATAGGACAAATAGCGCCGAGACTTCAAAGTTCCATTCTTGATCAATTATCTCAAACTCATTATCGACGATAAAAACATTGTCAAAGGTTAAATCATAGAGGGTTGGAAGTTTTTTAATAAGCGAGTAAAACCTCTTAATCTCAGTGATAAAGCTCTCTTTGCTATCTGATAGAACGAGGTTATAGAGATGCTCGGTAAATGAAATACCATCACTTCTCTTTTGGGTGTACACCCCGTCTAGAATCTCGCTATCAAGCGTTTTAAGGCCTTTATCTTTTATTATCTTTTCATTTTTTGAAATTGTTTCTATCTGTTGACAGCTGGTAGATGAGTAACAATTTTTAATTACCTTATCATTATATAAAGTTGTGGTCACTTTATATTCGTCTTTGCGAAGCGGGGTAAAAGCGCAGAGCAGAGGCTCGTTGCTTATATTAACAGCAAAAAGATACCCTGGTAGGAAAGAAAAAGGATTATCACACTTGTTATAGAGGTTATCTTCCCTCGCTGTAAGAACAGAGCCTGCGATATAAACCTGCGGTGCAGTTCCTATTTCAAGTGGAGTTGGCGGATACTTTTCATTGTATAGCTTAGTTATGAAAATATGGTGAGGGAGAAGTCCGTAGACGGAAATATCGGTGAAGTAGCGTTGAAGTTCACTGCAAATTTCTTTTTTCGATGGGATATTATCAGAAATAGCTGCAAACGGCGGACGTGAAAACCCACTAGCACCGAGCAGGTTTCTAGCTGAAACAGGATTTTCTGCTGTTATAAGCAGTTTTCCATCAGCTGGCTGCACTTTTCTTATTTCCTGTATGAAAGCAGATAGTGAGATATTATTTTCGGCTAAAATCGCCGCGATATCTACAATAGCTATCGAGCTATAACTCTTGCTCTTGTCTAAATCGGAGAATAGGTTACCGAAACTCGAAAAGGTATTTGGAACAATATAAAATACCTCTTCGCCCTCGTTTATAAAAGGGGAAAAGGGGTATTTTATAGTTTCTTTGCAGAGTTTTAGCAGATTTTCCATCCGCTCCACCTCCAAAAAATTAATCAGATATTTTAAGGTTTAACTCCTCAAGTTGTTTTTTATCAACAGCTGAGGGGCTCATAACCATAAGCTCGCGTGCATTTTGAACTTTTGGGAAAGCCATAACTTCTTTTATATTCTCTTTGCCAAGCAAAAGCATACAAAGTCTGTCAAGCCCATAAGCCATGCCAGCATGCGGAGGTGCGCCAAATGAAAATGCCTCCATTAAAAATCCGAACTGTTCTGCCGCTTCTTCTTTTGTAAAGCCAAGGGCATCAAACATCTGCGACTGGAGCTCTGGATTGTTTATACGAACAGAGCCACCGCCGACTTCTGTTCCGTTCATAACAAGGTCATAAGCTTTTGCATAGCAGTTTGCCTTATCATTTGTTAATTTATCGATATCACAGTCTCTTGGAGCTGTGAAAGGATGGTGTTTTGCATAGTATCTGTTATCATCTGCTGAGTACTCAAATAGAGGGAAATCAACAACCCATAAGAAATTCAGCTCATTTTTATCATATAAATCGAGCTTGTCGCCAAGGTGCAGTCTAAGTGCTGCTAGTGCGTCGAAAACGATATTGTTATCAGCATCGGCAACGATCATCAAAAGATCACCTAGGCAGAAATCAGCTTTCTCTCCGATAGCTTGAATTTCGTCCTCGGTGAGGAATTTTTCAAACGAACTGCTTCTACCATCAGCTGTGTATCTTGTGAAAGCAAGACCTTTCGCCTTGTAGGTTTTCACAACATCCACAAGCTTATCTATCTCTTTACGGCTAAGAAGCGAAGCGCCGCCTTTAAGGTTTAGCGCACGAACAGATCCACCGTTTTCTATTGCTCCTTTAAATACTGCAAATTCGCAGCTTGCAACTGCCTCGGTAAGGTTTATAAGTTTTAAATCAAAGCGAAGATCAGGCTTGTCACAACCATAATTTTCCATCGCCTCATCATAGGTTATACGTGGTAGAGGTAGCGATACCTCTTTGCCGAGAAAATTTTTGCAGAGTGTTTTTACAAACCCTTCATTTATCTCGATAACATCATCGACATCAGCAAAGCTCATCTCAAGGTCAATCTGTGTAAACTCTGGCTGTCTATCAGCTCGTAGATCCTCATCTCTAAAGCATTTTGCAATCTGCATGTACCTATCAAGTCCCGATAGCATACAAAGCTGCTTATAGAGCTGTAGAGCATAAAACTCGCCCTTGTGTACCCTTGATGGAACAAGGTAGTCACGAGCACCTTCAGGGGTTGATTTAATAAGTATAGGAGTTTCTATCTCGATAAAACCGTTATTATCGAAATAGTCACGTGCGATTTTAACAACTCTATGTCTATCCACAAGCACTTTTGTCATCGAAGGACGACGAAGGTCGAGGTAGCGGTATTTTAATCGAAGCTCTTCATTTACCGAAATATTGTCGTTAATCTCAAAAGGTGGCACCTCTGCTTGTGAGAGAATCTTAAACTCAGTTACACAAAGTTCAACATCACCTGTTGGCAGCTCTGGGTTTTTGCTCTCGCGCTCACGCAATGTTCCCTTTACCATAACGACAAATTCAGCTCTTGCACCCGATGCTTTCTCTAAAATTTCAGCACCTGATATCTCCTCGCTTATTACAAGCTGGAGAAGACCGCTTCTATCTCTTAAATCAAGAAATATTAAGTTTCCAAGGTCACGTCGTTTATTTATAAATCCAGCAACTGTGCTCTCACAGCCTACATCTGAAATTCTAAAATCTCCGCAGTATCTATCTCTTCTGCTATTGCCCATGCTCTCCATATATATCTCCTTATCTGCCAGTTAAATCGGCAAAAAATTATTCAGTTTAGGTAAAACGTGTATCCTATTAATGATTTAAAAATCCCACCATAGGAGAGATTTTTAAAAGGTTATTATTATTTTGTAAAATGATTTACAATATCATCAAATGGCATAATCAGCTGCTCTTTAGTTTCCATATTTCGAATGGTGTAGCTATCGTTTTCGATCTCATCACTTCCGATAAATATGCTGTATGCAAACTTCTTTTTATCGGCATATTTCATAGCCGCTTTCGGACTTCTGCCCATAAGCTCTACTTCTGCTCGAACGCCAAACTCTCGAAGCTTACAGCCGAGCAAAAATGCTTTTTTAGCACTCTCGCTATCAAATGCCTTTATGTAAACTCCCACAGTAGTATCATCGCTTGATAAGAGATTTGCAGCTTCCATTGCAAGGAGAATTCTCTCGATGCCCATACCGAAACCGATACCATCACAGCTATTTCCGCCAAGGCTCTCAACTAGACCTGAATATCTGCCGCCGCCGAGCACTGTTCCTTGTGCGCCGATATCATTTGAAACAAACTCAAAAACTGTTTTGGTATAGTAGTCAAGTCCGCGGACGATATCTGGGTTTATCTGATAGGTAGTTTTGCTCTCATCGAGGTAGCTTTTAGTCGCTTCAAAATGGTCTTTACACTCATCGCAGAGGTTATCTATCATTTTCGGTGCATCTTTAGCTATATCTTTACAAACAGGACTTTTACAATCAATTATACGAAGTGGGTTTTTCAAAAGACGCTCGTTACAGGTGCCGCAAAGATTTTCTTTTTTGCCCTCGAAATAGCTTTTGAGCTTTTCGTGGTACTGCGGTCTGCATTGCGGACATCCTATTGAGTTTATCTGCAAACTCACATTTGAAAGGCCAAGACCTTTTATAATGCTATCGCCTAAAAAGATGATTTCAGCATCGGTCAAAGGGTCTGCCGCTCCAAGTACTTCAACACCAAACTGGTGAAACTCACGCAGTCTTCCGGCTTGTGGTTTTTCATATCTAAAACAGTTTGCAAAGTAATAAACTTTTGCAGGTAGCGGCTCGTTTAAAATCGAATGTTCGAGCGCTGCACGTACAACACCTGCTGTGCCCTCAGGACGCAGTGTTATACTTCTGCCGCCTTTGTCTTCAAAGGTGTACATCTCTTTGCCAACAACATCTGTCGTTTCGCCAACACCTTTAATAAATAGCTCGGTATGTTCAAAGGTGGGCGTGCGAATTTCGCCGTACCCAAAAGGGGCCAGCGTTTTTAAAATTTTATCCTCTATAAACCGCAGTTTTTTGGCTGTATCCGGCATTGCGTCGGCACAGCCTCTGGGTGCATTTATTCTCTCTGCCAAAATAACTTACCTTTCGTTTAATATTTCTCTCCACTCAAAGTCGCCGCGCTCAAGACCGTGTATTAAAACCTCGGCAGTTGCTATATTTGTGGCAACGGGAATATTGTGAACATCACATAGTCTAATAAGCGCCATATCAGAAGTTTCAAAAGCATTTGACGATATAGGGTCGCGGAAATATAAAAGAAGATCGATTTCTCCACACGCAACAAGTGAAGCTATCTGCTGATCACCGCCTTGAGTGCCCGATAGATATTTATCTATTTTAAGGCCGGTTGCCTCTGAGACAACCTTTGCTGTAATAGCAGTGCCGCACATCTTATGTCTGCTTAGTATCCCATTGTATGCGATACAAAACTGTACCATAAGCTCTTTTCTACTGTCGTGGGCAATAATTGCGATATTCATATTTCCTCCTATTTTACCAAAAGCGGCATATTTTTCCCGAGCAGTCGGTCTGCCAAATTTCTATATACTTGCTGTTGCTCGTTTGATGTTTGAAAAGATGGGACAACTCCGAGGAGTTGTACTCCTATTGTATCAATAATATAATCGAAATTTCCGATAATATTTTTTCGTTTGACATCTGCCTTATTTATAATAATACGATGATTAGCAGCATCTAAAATGTCGTTATAATGGAGGTAGTCGCTTAGAACAGCGCCGTCACGCAGTGATATTTCATCAGGGGTGACAATTATAGCTGCTAGATTGGATAAAGAAGCTACATCGCATATAAATCCATCGAATCCTGCGCTACAATCGAGCAAACAAAAGTCGTAAATATCATCTACTTCGATTAAGATATTTTGAAGCTTGTCTTTATCAATCGTTGCTTTAGGGTTGATTGATGAGGGGATGTAGTCGAGATTTTCATTTATAGCGAGAGCAACTTCGCTTATTCTCTTACCATCTATTATATCTGATAGGTCATAAACCACTCTGTCAACTACCGAAAAGAGGTGATCAAGACTTCTCAGCGGAATATCAAGCTCTAGCACGAGGGTCTTACTGCCGCTTTTTGCAAGTTGTTGTGCAACTGCAGCTGTAAGTGTTGATTTTCCAACACCGCCTTTTCCGCTCATAAAACTGATTGTTTTCAACTTTCACCACCTACTATATACAAAATTATATCACAAACTTCCCATTTTGTTAAGGGAATTGTTTTGCTAAAGTGTAAATTATACAAGAAACTAGGAGGGTAAAATGATTAAATTGAGTTATATTAACCAAATATTTTGATTATTTTTGTCATAATCAATATAAAGAAAAATATCATCGGTTTGATTTTTTTAAGCTAAAACTTACTCGGATAAATCATCTAAAACGTCACCGATATCCTCTTCTGTTGTTGGGTAGAGTTCGGGGTAGAGGTATTCGGCGGTGGTACCAAAGAAATAGTAATCAAAAATTTCACGTGCAGTTCTTGTATAGTAGTATCCGTGTCCTCCGTTTTCAATAACAATAGCAATAGCTATTTGCGGATCATCTGCTGGCGCGTATGCTATAAAGACGCCGTGTGGTGAATTCGGTGGGTTTTGGGGTGTTCCTGTTTTAGTTGCAACTTCTATAGGGTAGTTTAAAAATGAGTTTGCAGCAGTACCACCAAGCCCTGATGCATCTACCATTCCATCTTGAACTACCTGCAAAACCTCAGCACTTAATGTTGCTTCGCTTGCAACTGTCGGGGTGTGGGAGTAGACGATTTCGCCGCTAAATGTTGTTATTTTACTTACAAGAGTAGTCGTGAGTGCCACACCATCGTTTGCGAGTGCCGCTGTATATACACCAAGTTGAAGTGGGGTTACAAGAGTATCGCCTTGTCCTATTGATGCCTGAATAACATCTGCTGGATACCAAGGATCTTTAACTTCAGGCGAGGATATTTTTCCTATTGCCTCTGGGATTTCTATTCCTGTTTCGGTTGCGAGTCCAAGCTCATTCGAGGTGGTTACAATTTCCGATATACCAAGTCTTCTGCCCGCTTCATAAAAATAGACATTACAGGATACTTTTAGCGCATCATAAACGTTTATATTTCCATGCGTATGCATACAGCTCATCGTGAACGGTTGAAAATAGGTATAGACACCACTACAATTGATAGTTTCATAAGGGGTTATAACGCCTGCATCAAGCGCTGCTGCTGCGACTATCGGCTTAAAAACACTTCCGGGTGAATATAGACCGCTGGTTGCTCTGTTTGATAGTGGAGTCAACGGATCGGTAGCATAGCTGCTGTAGTCGGAGTAGTAGTTTTGTAGGTCAAAGGTAGGGTAGCTTGCAATAGCGAGCGTTTCACCTGTTTTAACATCCAAAACAACAGCGCTTCCACCTTTGACATCGGCGCCCTCGTATTCAAGGCCCAGTGCTTTTGTATCTTCTATCCAGTATGGGAGACTTCGCTCTAAAATATCCTGTAGTTTTATATCTATGCTTAGATAAACATCATTTCCGGCAACCGCCTCTTTGGAAACGCCGGAATCTATTATAGCGCCACTGCTATTTCGCTCAAGTAACATAGTTCCATCTTCGCCACGCAGTTGAGACTCAAAAGCGCTCTCGATACCAAATTTTCCAACCGAATCATCAAGGCTATAATCTCCACTTCCGATATTTAAGGTTGTAAGCTCTTCTTTGTCATAGATAGGGCCGATAACTCCTAGAGTATGGGCGAGTAGCGAACCGTTTGGATAGCTTCGGATCGCTTCTTCAAGCACCTCAACTCCTAAGAAGTGCTCGCTTCGCTCTAAAACTTTTACAACACAGTCCATAGAAACATCGGTTGCAACAGTATATGGAACAGCAGAGGAAAATGAAGCGTTGCTCATGCCATAGCGTACCGAGGCGAGTGATAAGGCTTCGGTAATTGTGTAATCTTCAAGTTTATAGTATTCAACAAGAGCATCAAAGACATTTTCAGCGGTAGCATACTCTTGAAGGCCAAGAAAACTGCGAAGTGATGAAATATAGCTATCACTCTCATCGGTGAATGAGAAAACACCGCCATAATAGGTTATAAAAGGAGGATCATCTAAAGTGTCGCCACTTTCGGTTATGACCGATATAAGCTCAATTAGTATTTCATTTCGAGTTGCAGAGTTTGTTGGGAAGAAATTGTAATTGAGAGAGATGTTTATCCCCATTCGGTTATCAACTAGAATTTCGCCATTTCTATCGAGGATATCGCCCCTTGCTGCTGGCAGGTCGGTTTCATAGACGAAACTGCGGTTTGCGGTAGCGAGATACTCCTCACCTAAAACCACCTGAAGATAGAATAGACGCAGAGCAAAAAAGCAAAATATTATCCCAAAAAAACCGATAAATAGAAATATTCTTTTTTCTGAATTTTTATTGTTGTTCATAACTTAAATCTCTTTAAATAGTCGGTTTATGTTTACGATAAGTGGGTAAAAAAGTGCGCCTATCGCAACTGTGTATATAGCGGTTGGAAGGGTATAGCGCAAAAAATAGGGGAATAATCCTTGGTGTCCCCAAAGAAGGAGTTCAAACAAAAAGCCGCCGAAACAAAAAAGCGATACAACTCCAATAAGGGTTAGAAAATAGTTTACAGCGCTGTTTCTAATGAAGAAGATATATAGATAAGATATCGCAACTCCTACAAAAAAGAGGAATATGGCAGCGGTACTAAAGGTACTAGAGAGGGAGAGTGAGTCCCAAACAAAACCTGAAAAAACAGCGAAAAAGGCATTCTTTACAGGGGTTTCAAATGTGAATACTGCAACGATAAGCGGAAGTTGGATAATCGGTTTCACATCGAAAATGCTTAAAAACTGCGGTAGGTTACCTATAATAATAGTGAAAACTGTAACTGTGCAGATAACGGTCCAGCGAAGTAGCTCTTTTTTGTTGTTCATAGTGTATCAGTCCCGTGTGAGGTTATTATGAAAACCTCTTTTACAACCCTTGGGTCTACCGCTGGTTCGACGACAGCAGTGTTTGATATGCCATCAACCTCGCTTGTCACTGAAACGACAGTTCCAATAACAAGGTCACTTGGAAAAACTCCGCCGACTTGTGTTGATAAAAGAAGATCTCCCTCTTTTATCTCGCTTTGTGGAGTTATATATGAAAGCTTGGTCTGTCCGTTTAGATAAAGAGCCGCATCGCCGCTTATTATCCCTGTTTCGCTAGTCTCCATGCAGACAGCGCCCATATTAAAGGATATATCAAGGATTGTCATAACCTTTGCAGTATGACTTGAAACTTCGGTAATTATACCTACAACCCCCTCGCTCGTTATAACAGGATCGCCCTTTTCAATATCATTTACCGCTCCTTTATCTATAGAAAAGGCACCAAAGCTATCAGCGGGATCACGCCCTATAACAAAGGCAGGGGTGAGGGCTAAATCTGGATTTGTCTCGACAATGCCCAGCATCTCTTCATACATCTCATTCTGTCGTCTTGTGTTTTCAAGCTCAATAAGCTCATTTTCAAGACGGTTATTCTCTTCAATTAAGTAATCGTTCTCTTCCGCTATCTGCCCTGCGTTTATAAAACTATCGAAAAAGGATGAAACAGAGTTTGAAATACCACTAAAAAAACTCTGAACAGGAGATAGTACTGAATTGATTCCCTGTGAGAGTATAGGGGTGTAATTTTCATTGGAGCTTGCAAAAATAACCACTCCTAAAAGAAGAGTAGCTGTAATAGTGAGTATTACAATTGTAGGTTTTAAAAAACCTTTCATAAAGTCACCAAACCTTTAAAAAAATAAAAGGGTCAAAAACTACATCGAACTAAAAAATCAGTCGATGTAGGCATCGACCCCTACATTTTCTACTTATATTGTTATTGCGTAAAAATCTGCTTGCTATTTATTTTCTGAAATGATATCGCTTAGCATATGAATGTTTTCAACTATATTACCAGCGCCCTCTGCTACACAATCGAGTGGATTCCCAGCTATTTTAACAGGTATACCTGTTTCTGAGGTTATGCGAAGGTCTATTCCTCGAAGAAGTGCGCCGCCGCCTGTAAGCATTATGCCGTGATCAATTATATCGGCTGCAAGCTCTGGAGGGGTGCTCTCAAGGGTTGACTTAATAGCGTTCATAATCTCTTCTAGTGGATCTGCAAGCGCTGCTCTTATCTCTTCCTCAGTAACTGTTATGTTTTTTGGAAGTCCGTCAACTAAGTTTCTCCCTTTAACGTCTACCTCTAAATTCTCACCGATATCATAAGCGCTACCGATCTTCATCTTTATCATCTCAGCGGTTCTCTCACCGATTAGAAGATTATATTTTTTCTTTATATACGAGATAATCGATTCATCGAATTTATCGCCGCCTGTTCTCTGTGACATATGAGTTACGATACCGCCAAGTGAAATAACCGCAACTTCAGCAGTACCACCGCCGATATCAACAACCATACTTCCAGTAGCTTCGCTTATAGGAAGGCCTGCACCTATAGCTGCCGCCATCGGCTCGTCCACTATATAAACCTGTCTTGCACCAGCATTGTGTGCAGCTTCTTTAACAGCGTTTCTCTCAACAGCTGTAACTCCACTTGGAACACAGATTACAACACGAGGTCTTACAAAAAAGCTCTGTGAAAACACCTTTTTAAAGAAGATTCGAAGCATTGATGCTGTTACATCGAAGTCTGCGATAACGCCGTCCTTAAGTGGTCTTATAGCGACTATTGATCCGGGTGTACGTCCGATAACATCTTTAGCTTCCTGACCTACGAATTTCACCTCATCTGTTCTGGTATCAACAGCAACAACAGAAGGCTCTCTCATTATAATACCTTTGCCTTTCGCAAAAACAAGGGTATTTGCAGTGCCGAGATCGACACCGATATCTTTTGTAAACAATGATGACATAGTTTTGTTCTCTCCCAAAAATTACATATTTAGTTTATTATAACCTATTTTTTATCTATCTACAACCTATTTATCAAATATTAATAAATATAATCGACCTTCTAGCTATTCATCAATCTTTATAACAATGCTCATCACAGCAACGCCTAGAATAAAAGTGATGATACCACCGAGAAGAAGAGAAGATAGTAAAAGGATAATGTTGTATATAGCAATGAAAATTATCAGATGAAAAGAGAGCTTTTTTTGCCCTCGTTTAATATTCATATTATAGATGAGTAAAGCGGCGGCAACAAGCGAGCCGAGCAGAAAAACTATTTTTAAAAGGTCTATTAGACCGCTTTCAAATGTGTAGAAAAAGAGTGCTGCAACACAGATATAAATAAGGTTTACAGCATCTTTGCGCCGTAGCTTTAAAGTTAATTTATTCATAATAAAATCCTTCTTCGAGAAACTTATAACACTTTAGTGAAAAGCTCGTTGTTGCCGTCTTTGCGGCTTAATGTTAAAAGCTCTTTAATGAGTCGGCTGATAGGCAGCCCTTTAACTGTTGCGAAACTACCCTCAATCTTCTTTACAAAAAGCGATGCTTCTTCATCTATAGCATAAGCGCCCGCCTTATCGAGATAGTTTGCATTTTCAATATATCTATCAATCGTCGGCTTTGACAGTTTATAGAAGGTAACCGATGAAGAGTCACAAAAGCTGCGCCGAATACCTTTATAGATAATGCAAACACCGGTATAAACCTTATGAGTTTTACCATTTAAAGAGGATATCATATTATAGGCATCTGATTTATCGCGCGGTTTTTCGAGGATTTTGTCATCGTGGACAACGATAGTATCTGCCGCTATAACAAAATCATTGGGATACTGTTTTGCAACCTCTTTTGCCTTTCTCATCGAAAGTGAAGAGACGACGATTTTTGGTGGGGTGTTCTCCTCATAATGCTCGGAGGCATTGGAAGGGCAGACGATTATATCAAATCCACAAGCGCGCAATAGCTCTTCTCTTCGCGGGGAGGCGGAGGCTAGAACGACTCTGTTCATATACGGCTCCTCGAGAGATACTTAATATAGATAAAGAGTGCTATTGAGATAGTTATAACCTGCGCTACATTTATTCCTATTGAAACTCCAAAAGTAAGAACTAATACCGACAAATCAAGAACTAATGGTGCGCCAGGGGATATGCCGACAGCTGTGCCGAAAGATAGCCAAGCAAGCTGCGGAATGCCATCTGTCAAATCGGCGATAAGAGCCCCTAAAATAACTGCGGACAGTATACAAAATAATAAAAGTATAGATTTTTTCATACTACTTGCCGGTGGAACCAAAGCCACCTTCTCCTCTCTTTGTATCATCTATTTCGCTAAAAACAGGGTTTGTTTTTATATATGGCGTGACAACAAGTTGTGCTACCCTATCCCCTTGTTTTACTGTGTAATCGTCAGGGGAGCTGTTATAAATACCAACGACTATCTCGCCTCGAAAATCGCTATCAATAACACCGACGCTATTAACAAGGCAAAGACCATATTTAAAAGCCATACCACTGCGAATATAGATAAGTCCTGCAGTGTGCTCAGGCAAGCTGATGGCTATACCTATAGGTATTGTAGCGGTTGATTTTGACTTTATCGTGATATCTTGCGCTATCGCCGCATAAAGGTCAAGCCCTGCGCTATCCTCCGTTCCTCTTGTTGGGAGGGTTGCAAGGTTGGATAGTTTTTTTATCTGCAAATCCATATTTATCACCTCTTAAAATGAAATGCACGGGTAAATGGTTTTTTATACTCACCACCCAAGTCGAAAAGATGCAAAACCTCTTCTATAGAAGAGATATCCTCATCGGTAAATCGCAAGGTATAGAAATCGACAAACCCAAGTGAATCTTTTTTATCAAAAAGATATATGGGTCGCGAATTATATATAGTTGATATATCGTTATTTTGAGATACCAAAAACCTCTCGCCGGTACCGTCGATAAGATAGTCTTTGTCTTGCTTTGTTTTCGGTGGAATTCGACTCTTCATAACCGGTATTTTTCCGTATGCACAGATACCAAGCGTAATCTCTTCGGGGAAAAGCGCTGCTTCATTTGCGCTACATTCAGGTGAGATAACGACCGAGGGTACTTTGAGTTGCAAGAGGGTTTTTGCAGCTTCTGCATTTGTTATGTTTACCGAAAAGTCGGCTATTGGGTTTCTCTCGCTAGAAACAGCCGCCGCAATACCATCAAACCCTTCGCAGAGCGGTGTGTCGCCTATTATTTCACGATGCTTACCAAAGTTCATTCGAAGTATGCTGTTTGACTTTTCAAGGTAGCGACTGTGCAGTTTTTTAATCTCATCTGTCGGTAAAAATATCTTGTCAAACCAAGAATATATTTTATCGTTAATCTGGCTTGCGGTTAGAAAGACGCCATATAAAGATTGGGGTCGAACTGTGCGCTTTGTATAATTAAAAGTCGGCATACTACAGTCGATTGCTTTGGGTAGTAGCTGCAAAGCTATCTTTTCAACCCCTTCGCGCCTGATAGCGTTTATCGCAGACTTTCTGAGAAAAAGATTCTCCTCGATTTTTGCCTCAAATGAACATAGGGAAAAAGGACTATCGCCAAGCTTTGAAAAAGAAGAGCGAAGCGACGTTTCATCGAGAGGGACACTTTTAGCAATAGAAGGTCTCTCGCCTTCTAGTGAGACCTCTATTTCACCGCAGCTGAAAATAGCGGAAAATCGCTCTTTGCTAATTTCCGCTTTTATACCGAGAGGTATCCTTTTCATTTCGGGCATTTTGAAGCTTTCAACTGCTTTGTTTGACAGCAAAACATCTTCTTTGCTTCGTATTCCATACATAGCGCTGTCTCGTTTCCCCATTAGAAAACCGTCGGTATGGTTGCCTCGTCTGAAAATATCAGAGAGGGCAGAGGTCATGTTGCCAATCTTAACAGCTTCAACCGCCGCCGCAACATACTCTGCACGTTTTAGTCGGCCTTCTATTTTGAAACTTCGAACAGAAGCGTTTACAAGCTTGTCTTTATGGTCGATAAACGATAAATCCGATAGAGATAGAGGGTAGTCGCCTGAAAATGGCTGTCTGCACGGTTGTGCACAGGCGCCTCTATTTGCCGAACGACCACCGCAGAATGCTGAGAGAAAGCACTGCCCAGAGATACAGTAACAATGGGCTCCATGGATAAAACCCTCGGTCTCTGCATAAACTTCATCTGTGTAGTTTACAACTTCATCAATTGTAAGCTCGCGCGGCAGAACATACCTTGAAAATCCAAGTGGTTTTAGAAAGTTTGCAGCAGTGGCTGTTGTGAGTGAAGTTTGAGTTGAGGCGTGCAGAGAAACTTCTGCTGAGAGCTCTCTTAAAATCCGAGCAAGACCAATATCTTGCACAATAAAATTGCAAACGCCGCATGATAGTGCGAATTTTGCAATTTCAACTGCTTTTATTAGTTCTTTTTTGGAAACAATTACCGTGTTTAACGCGATGTAGATGAGGGTGCCTCGAGTGTATGCATAAGCTACCGCTTCTTTAAAATTCGAAAAGTCGAAATTTTTGGCGGATTTGCGAGCAGAAAACTCGGTAAATCCGAGATAAACTGCATCGGCACCTGCATCAACTGCGGCACGAAGACTCTCAAAACTACCTGCTGGAGCTAGAATTTCGCCGCTCATCAACCGTTTATAACAGCTTCTTTTTCAGCTATAATCGTGCGTAAATCTTTTATATCGCGGCGAAGCTTGTCTATCTCGCGCTTTGCTTCCTCAACTTCAATACGTGCTTTAGCGCTATCTTCAAGATAGTCTTTTATCTGGCTACGTAGATTATCCGATGCTCTGTTTGATTTATAAGCATCGTTTGCATAATCAAGTGCTGAGAGAATAGCAGCACCGGATAGATTTATTCTGGGGTTTTTCTCAAGAAGCTTTGAAATTTTATCGTCTAGTTTTGCGGCAAGTTCGGTTATATGCTCCTCTCGCTCGTCTCCAACGATATTATAATCGCTGCCTTGTATTTTTATTTTTACTCTTGTTAAACTGTCCATTTTACTCTCCTTGTAAAAATTATATTTATATTTTATCACACAAAACAGTCTAAATAAAGTTTTTTTTGCTTAAATCCTACTAATTTTACTTTATTTTTCAAAAGTTATAGATTATAATTAGATCATTAGGTAAACAACAGAGATTAGATATAGCGGAGGTGGACTATGGAACTTAATCTTGATAGAGCAACCCTTAAAAATCTTTTTGAGTATAAGCTGCAGGTAACATACGATAAAAGATTGACAGACGCAACGAACGAAGAAATCTACAATGTGATGGCGATTACTGTAAATGAGATACTAAACTCAAAAGCAATTCGCTACCGCAATAAAGTGCGCGACCATAAATCAAAGAGGATATATTATATTTGTCTTGAGTTTTTGGTTGGACGTAGCTTTAAAAACAATCTTTTAAATCTAGGTCTTTATGAAACTTGTGAGGCTGTTTTAGCCGAGAGCGGGATAAATCTCGAGAAGGTTTTGGACATAGAGCCTGATGCGGGACTTGGAAACGGTGGCCTTGGACGACTTGCCTCTTGTTTTCTCGATGGAATGGCAACGCAAGGGTACCCAGCTATTGGATATTCTATTCTCTATGAATACGGAATATTTAAGCAAAAACTTGTCGATGGATGGCAACATGAACAACCAGACGACTGGCTTGAAAACGGAAGTGTTTGGTTAAATAAAGCAACTGAGGATACTGTTGAAGTGCGCTTTGGCGGTAGAATTGAGGAGCATTGGAGCGAGAAGCACAATGGCGTTACCCATCTTGATTACCAGAATGTTCACGCAGTGCCGTATGATATGATTATAAGCGGACATAAAACCGATAGCGTTGCTACCTTAAGGCTATTTAAGGCAAATAGCCCGTCGATTGATATGAATCTTTTCAACTCAGGCGACTATCTAGGTGCGGCGGCGCAAAGCTCTCTCTCGGAGGCGATTAGTAAGGTTTTATATCCGAATGATAACCACCGCGAGGGCAAAAGCCTAAGACTTCGTCAGCAGTATTTTCTATGTGCCGCATCTATTACCGATATTATAAAAAGGCATATTGCGGTTTATGGAAAGCTTGAGAATTTCAGCGATATGGTTGCAATTCATATAAACGATACACATCCAGCGCTTGCGATAGCTGAGCTTATGAGAATTTTAATAGATGAGTGCGGATACAGCTGGGATAATGCGTGGGATACGACTACAAAAACTTTTGCCTATACAAATCACACAGTTATGAAAGAAGCTCTCGAGCAGTGGGATATAGGACTTATAAAAGAGCTTCTACCTCGTATTTTCACGATAATTTGTGAGATAAACCGCAGATTTGTTGAAGAGTGTAGAGATGATGAAGTACCAGAAAGCGCTATTCGCAATATGGAGATTGTCAGTGGAAACAAAATTAAGATGGGTAATCTATCGGTAATTGGTTCTCACTCGGTAAACGGTGTTTCAAAGCTTCACTCAGAGATTATTAAGCAGTCGGTGTTCCGTGATTTCTATAATCTAAGTCCGTATAAATTTACAAATGTTACAAACGGAATTGCATATAGAAGATGGCTTTATCAGAGTAATCGTCCGCTATATGATTTGGCGTGCAAACTCTCAGGTGAAGATGTTAATAAAAATCCACTTGCACTTAAAAAGATGGAAAAATTTGCCGACGATAAAAAGGTGCTTGAAGAGATAATCAAGATAAAAAGAGGGGCAAAAGAGCGGTTTGCAGATTTTATGCTTCGTGAAACGGGTGAAGTGCTAAATCCTGATTCAATTTTTGATGTCCAGGTAAAGAGGCTTCATGAGTATAAGAGACAGCATCTAAATGCTCTGCATATTTTAGCTCTCTACAATGCTATTAAGCAAAACCCAAATGGTAACTATACCCCAAGAACCTATATTTTCGGAGCAAAGTCGGCGCCAGGGTACTACCTTGCAAAGCAGATTATCAGATTTATCTGCTCTATTGCAAAGCTTGTAAATAACGATCCACAGACTAAAGATCTGCTAAAAGTTATCTACCTTGAAGACTATTCGGTAACAAAGAGCGAGATTTTGATGCCTGCCGCTGATATTTCAGAACAAATTTCACTTGCAGGAACAGAAGCTTCAGGTACAGGTAATATGAAGTTTATGATAAATGGTGCTATTACCTTAGGTACATTAGACGGCGCAAATGTCGAGATATACGATGCTGTTGGCGAGGATAATATGATCCTGTTTGGACTGCGCACTGAAGAGGTAAACGCCCTAAAACAGAGCTACAATCCAATCGATTACTACCGCCAAAATGAAGTTATAAGAAATGCACTCGACTACTGTGAAAACGGAAGTCTTGGATATAACTTCTCAGATATCGTCATAAACCTTAAAAACACAGATCCTTATATGGTTTTTGCAGATTTCGACAGCTATATTGCGGCACAGCGAAAAGTTGCAGAGATATATTCAGACAAGATGGGATTTGCAAAGAAGAGTCTTATAAACACAGCAAATGCAGGTATATTTGCAGCAGATAGAAGTGTTTCTGAGTATGCTATGAATATATGGGATGTTGCAGCGCTACATTAGTGGTAGAAAAGCAGCTTAAAAGTGAATGGTTTAGATTTTCATAAATATTAATAGTCAGATAAGCACCTCTTTTGGGTTTGTAGCCCAGAAGAGGTGCTTTTATGGGTTTTGGATGGGTTATCGGTTACAAAAAGGAAAGAAGGTAAAAAGTTTTTACCTAATGAAGAGAGGATGAGGAAGCTTTGCCGGCGCAGCGGATAAACCCACCGCGGTGGGTTTATTCGCGCTATATGCGACTTTGGCGAGTGTTAAGTCTCGCCAAAACGCTGCGCCGGCAAAGCTTCGATGAGCTGTACTTATAGATGAATTTGTTAAAAGATACAAATCGGTTAAACGTTGCGTTTTAACTAAAATTACAACAGCTTATTTGTGCAGTTTAATTATCCTAAATAATTTCAAAATATGGTATTATTATAGTTAAAGATTTCAAGGAGGGATGTTTGGTATGATAGAATATTTAGCTTGTGGAAACGTTATGAGCGATGAAACAATAGAGCCTGGAAGAGAAAAAAGCGATAGACATATGGGAGGCCCTGCTTTTTTTGCGCTTGCTGGAATGAGGCTTTTCACAAAGAATGTTAAGCTTGTTTCAAGAGTAGGCCGCGACTTTTACGATAAAGATAGCTATGGCGATTGGATGAAGAAAAACGGCATATCCGATGAGTCGGTAAGAGTTGAGCTTGAAAACTGCTCATGTTTTCTTCTAGATTATAACGCAGACGGAAGTGGCAGAAATGTTGTATCGGTATATGGGCAAGAACATCTCGGATATATAAAAACAAACCCTGAGGATATAGCGGCAGCTATGAGCAAAGATGTTAAGGGCATGTATATGGCTATGGGGGTAGACAAGGTATTCTGGGAAAAACTCGCCGCAATTAAAAAGCAATATGGCTTTAAGATAATGTGGGAGCTTGAACACTTCAACTGCAAAAACGATGTTAATCTAATTCGCGATGTCATAGGAGATGCCGACGGTTTTTCGCTAAACTACAACGAGGCATCAAAGCTATTTGGAATAGATAGAGAAGACGACCTAGCGATAATAAAAGAGCTGCAAAAACTACCTGTAGGGTATACGCTTTATAGAGTTGGAAAACGAGGCGCATTCTCGGTAACACCTGATGCTGCTTGGTTCTGCCCATCAATTGATATATATCCGTATGTTGATCAAACAGGATGCGGAAACAACTCAACAGGTGCTGCAGGTTATGCGCTAACTGAAGGTTGGAGTCCTGAGATGATAGTTGCAGCGGCAAACGTTTCTGCTGGATACAACTGTGCTCAATTCGGACCGTTCCCGCACTTTAGCGATGATATAATGAAAGATGGTATCGAGATAATTAAAAAGCAAGCGGAAAAATGCGTTAAAGTTATATAAATTATGAGTGAATATCTTGCTTGCGGACATATAGTCATTGATGAGATTATCTCTTCGAATGGTGAAAAAAGTCAGTATAATATTGGTGGCCCTGCATTTTTCGGGCTTGCGGGAATTCGTCTGTTCACGAAATCTGTAAAACTCGTATCAAGAGTTGGACGTGATTTTTACGATAGCGGTGGACATGCTGATTGGCTTGTGAAGAACGAGCTTTCCGATGAGTCTGTTTTAGTGCGAAGTGAGCATTGCAACCGATTTACATTAACCTATGAAGAGGATGGTTACCGTGAGATATCAAAATCAGTCTATGGAGATGCAAATCAGGGATATCTTCGGACAAAGCCAGAAGATATAAGCGCAGCGGCTTTCAACAAAACAAAAGGCGTATATCTAACTGCCGGTGTTGATAAAATTGTTTGGCAGAAACTCTATGATATAAAGCAAAAATTTGGTTTCAAAATAGGTTATGAACTCGAGCACTGGAACTGTAAAAACGATATCGGTAGAATTTGTGATATTATCCCTCTATCCGATCTGTTCTCGGTAAACAAACACGAAGCATCACTGCTTTTTGATATACCTGCAAATGATGATAAGCGAATAATTGAGAGACTTATCCGTCTGCCCTCAAAATGTATTTTGTACAGGGTAGGAAGCAGAGGTAGTTATATTTTGAGCGATGGACGGGTTTATTTCTCGCCATCTGTAAATGTTTTACCGTTTGTAGATGAAACGGGATGCGGCAATACGGCGGTAGCGGCAGCTACCTATGCGCTGTGTGAGGGTGAGCATTCACGCTCTATTGTTACAACTGCAAACATTGCGGCATCTATCTGCGCAGCAGCGGAGGGGCCATACCCTTATATCTCCGATGAGATAATGAGGTTTGCAAAAGAAGAAGTTAATAACCACATTTCAAAATGTGTGGAAATAAAATAAGAAAGAGGTAGTTTATGAGCAGAGATATGAATATGAAAGCGGGTTTTTCAGAGTTTCCAAATGTTGTATCTGATATTCTTGCATATATGAGTGATGAGCATATCAAGGAGGTAATTACACCGGAAATTATAAAGAATACAAAAAGAGTTATTATAACAGGCTGTGGAGATTCTTATGCGGCAACACTTGCGACAAAAGCTTTTTGCAGCAGAATGTTTAAGGGGAAAGATTACCACCCACTTCGTACAATAGATGTAAGCCGTGACTACTACTTCGATGATGATGAAGATTTAAAACAAACTCTTGTTATAGTCATCAGCGTTTCAGGAAGCGGTGCGCGTGTAACAGAAGCTATGCAGAGAGCGACTAAAAAAGGTTGTACAACAGTTGCACTAACTGCAAACCCAGAGGCACGTATGTCAGTAGCTGCAAACCACATCCTCGCTGTTGCAAAACCATCAATTTCGATAAAAGCTATTTCAGCTCAGGCTATAAGCTATGTCAATTCTGTTTTAACAACTATTTTGCTCGGTCTTTATGCAGGACAGGTACTTGGCGTTATAACAAAAGAAGAGGCAGATAAGCAAAGAGCGGAAATTCAAGCACATGTTAATAAAGTTTGCAATGAAGAGAGTTTAACATCACTAGATGAGCAAACTTTCACACTTGCTGATAAATATAAAGACAAAAAAGGCTACGATTTTGTTGGAGCTGGCTCAGACTTTGCAACTGCATACTTTGGTGCTGCTAAATTCTTTGAGTACTACGGTTCGCTCTGCTGTTTAAACGATTCAGAGGACTGGTGTCATATAAACTTCTTTATGAGAGAGCGTCCACTTATCGGAAACATTGCGGTTGCATTTACAAACAACAATGCATTCTCACGTTCAGTTGAGACGATAAACTCGATGATACTATCAGATAGAAATGCATTTGTAGTAACTGATGCTGATAAAGATGCATTTATCGATGGAGTTGATGTTGTCAAACTACCAAAGACAAACTATGAGTATCTAAACCCGCTTATGAACTTTATTCCAATAGCTATGCTTGCAAACTATATTGCAATAAAGAATGACTATGAGCATTTTGGCGGAATGTCTGCTTCAAATCCGCTATTTAGCCAAGATGGCAAAATAAACACTATAAAATCAAGCGAAATTGTTTTCGTTGATTAATAAAGGGAGGAAAAAATATGTTTAAAAATTTAGGGAACAAAAAACTAGTTCTTGGTCTTGTACACCTACTACCAATGCCAAGTACCCCACTTTACGAAGAGGGAAATGTTGAGAAGATGCTCGACAAAGCGCTAAAAGACGTAACTGCTCTTAAAAATGGTGGTGCTGACGGTTGTCTACTACAGGCAGTTGATGGCATTTATGATGACAAAGATGATACAGATTATGCAAGAGTTGCAACTCTTTCGATGATCGGTGCACGTGTTCGTGATCTTATGGGTCCAGACTTTAAAATTGGCGTTCAGCTAATGTGGAACTGTATAACTCCATCGCTTGCTGTTGCTAAAGCTTGTGGAGCTGATTTTACAAGGTGTAGCGTTCTAGTTGGCGAGAGCCAGGGAATGATTGGAACTGTTAAAGCTGAAACTGCTAAAGTTATGCATTATAGAAACCTTATAGGCGCTAAAGGCGTTTCAATGATAAGTGAAATCGCAGGATACCACTTTAAAGGTACTGGTGATCTCGGTCAGATTAAAGATCTTACAATGCGTTCAATGAGAGCTGGCGCTAACGCTATTGAGATATACAACAAAGACGAAGAGCTCAATGAAACACTTGTTAAAACAGTTAAAGAGCTTGGCGATGTTCCTGTAATCCTCGGTGGTGGAACAGATGTTGAGAACTGCAAAAGAAGACTTAAAACTGCAAATGCTGCACTTGTTGGAACCTGCTTTGAGGGCGGCAACTGGGGCGGACCTGTTATCGAGAGCATCGTTGCTGAGTACTGCAAAAATGTTCGCGAGCTAGAGCGTGAGCTCGGCTAAGAATAGCGACTGTTTTAGGTGAAAACCAAAAACAAGATAGATAAATTTATCAAAAAGTTGTCTTATAACGACTACTGATAAATAAATATTTCAATAAACAGATATGAGTTATTTAATTCATATCTGTTTTCTTATATAAATAAATCAAATATTAAATCTTTAATATTCTCTTAATGTTTACAGTGAAAAATGTTAGCACTCTTGAAAATTCATGTAAACAGTGTTATGATAATTTAGTGATAAAATTCGGAAAATTTAGTAAATAAGAGTGAAACATAATTTAGCTTTTTACACACTAGATATAAAAGGGGTGAATAGATGGAGGAGAAAAATGTTATCGAAGTTCAAGGCCTTAAAAAGATATACAGGATAGGCAATGAGAAGGTTCGAGCGCTCGATGGTGTTGATTTAACTGTCAAAAAGGGCGAAATATGCTGTCTTCTCGGCGTTTCAGGTTCCGGTAAAAGTACGCTTCTCAACATGCTTGCAGGGCTTGAGAAACCGAGTAAAGGCGAGATAAAAATACTTGGCAAGAATATACGGAAATTCTCAGAAGCAATGTTATCGAAGTTTAGAATGGAGCATTTTGGGTTTGTTTTTCAATCATATAACCTACTAGCGCCGCTAACTGCGATAGAGAATGTAACGCTTCCGCTTATCTTTAAAGGAATACCGAATAAAGCACGGCAGAAGAAGGCAAACAGTATTTTAAAAGCGGTCGGACTCGGAGATAGAATGAAACATAAGCCGACACAGATGAGTGGTGGACAGCAACAGAGGGTTGGAATTGCCCGTGCATTTATCGACTATCCAGATATAGTTTTTGCAGATGAGCCGACAGGTAACCTCGATACAAAAACTACAAACGAGGTTATGGATATGATGGTTCGAATGACTAAAGAGCGAAACAATACGCTGATTATAGTTACACATAATAATGAAATAGCCGAGTATGCAGACCATGTTATACATCTGCGTGACGGAGTAGTGATAAATGAATATTATAAAGAAGAGGTGCAGTGATATGAAAAAAGGAAGAATTTTTGCTTTGGTTTTGGCGGTTATTATGCTGCTTTCGTTTTTGGTGCCAATGTTTAGCGCTTTTGCAACATCAGATCCGACAGTGCCATCAGGCGGCAGTGGGATACCAGATATTATCATAGAAAGACATGAGATTTTTGAGGGCGGATCAACTATTTTCGCAAGCGAGATAAAAGAGGATCAGCCATATTATATTGTTACATACATAAAAAACATGACAAATACAGATATAACCGATGCTGTTGTAATTCTAAATAGTTGTGACTTTTTTATGGAAGATAACAACCCAAACAACAAAGTTATCGGAACAATACCTGCAAATAGCACTGTAACAACTGGTTTTTATGTTGGATATAAAGGGTCTGGTTCAAACTACTCGATAACTGTTGATGGAAAACAGACAACACAAGTTGAAGATGCAGATAATCCAGGCACAATGATAGATGTTGTTTCACAGGTGACAGAGTCTATGTCTATATATGTTGAAAATACAGTTACAGGTGCAGTTGATGAGCCTGTAAGCGCATCTGTTCCAAAGGTTATAATCTCGCAGTATTCAACTGGTGAAGATTCAATTCAAGCTGGTAAAGATTTCAATTTCAGCTTCACGCTAAAAAATACAAGTAAAGATGTAACTGTTTCAAATATGGTTGTGACAGTATCTTCGCTTGATGGAGTTATAGTGCCTGCAGAAGGTTCAAACAGTTTTTACATCGAGAGCATCACACCAGGTGCTTCACGCGCATTAAATCTTCCGCTATCAGTTAAACCAGATGCAGAGACAAAAAGCTATGAGTTAACACTAACAATAAGCTATGAAGATCAGAGCGCTTCTCCTCATTCATCAACTGAGAAACTCAGCATAAAAGTTATCCAGCCACAAAAGCTTGAGGTACAAAACATCTATGGCACAGACTATGGTGATGTTGGAATGCAGACTTCTATCGGAATGCAGTTTGTAAACACAGGTAAAGCACCACTTCTAAACCTAACACTTGAGATTAAAGGTGACTTTACAGTACCAGATGGTGTTTACTATATAGGTAATTTCCAGAGTGGTTCGTTTAACTCAGCAGATATGGCGGTTATTCCTAATTCAAGCGGACTGCTTGAGGGAGAAATTCTCTTTACATTTGAAAATGATGCAGGTGAAGTTAGCGAAGTTTCACATCCATTCACGATGGACGTTATGGAAGGTTACACAGGCGGAGATGACATGGGCGGCCCTGACATAGGTATAGGTCCTGATGGTGAAATATGGGGTCCTGATGGAGTTTATCCTCCTGTTGAAGAAGGCGGCGGAATACCAATCTATTTTATAATCGGTGGAGCTGTTGTCATCCTTATAATTGGATTTATCATATTTAAGAAAATCAAAGCGAAAAAAGAGATGGAGCTTTTAGATGAAGAAGATTGATGTATTAAAGCTCGCCTTTAAAAACTTCGGCAGAAGAAAAGCTCGAAGTGTCCTGACGATACTCGGTGTTGTTATAGGTACTATGGCGGTTGTGATAATGATATCAATAGGTCAGGGTCTTTCGCATTCGATGATGGAACAGTTTGAAAGTTTTGGCAGTCTTAATGAGGTCACTGTCCGCAAAGGGTGGGACGAAGCATCACAAGATGTTTATCTTGATGATGACCTCCTAGAGGCTATCCGTATGATGCCACAGGTGGATAATGTGCTCGGTAAAAAGAGCTACTCAGCGCTTATTATAAACGGCAAAGAGCAGGCTTGGGCTCAACTTTACGGTGTTGACCCTGAGAGTTACGACGCTCTCGGTAAAGATTTTTATCAGGGTGACGGTATTCTCACAGGCAGTGGTAACAGGATAGTTCTAAGCTATACCTCACTGTTCGAGTTCCAAAATCCAAACAAAGACTATGAATGGAAACAACCGCAAGACGAAGAGGGCAACTGGTTGCCACCACCGTTCGATCCATTTGATACAACACTAAAACTAACATTTGATACAAATTATGGTTATGGCGCAATCTCATCAAGACCTAAGATGTATACACTTGAAGTAGTCGGAATTTCAGAGCCCGGTTGGACTAATGACAGCTGGAACAGCTATATGTCTATCGAAACGCTTGAAAAGTTATATAAAGACTATGAGAGAACTCTACCACCAGACCAACAAGGTCAAGGTAGCGGTGGGGATACAGTATATTATAGCGATTATGGTGTAATGAGTTATTCGAGCAGTGGTAGTAGTTCTTCAGGACAGAATAAAGATAAGTACGATGAGATTGTTGTAAACGTCCCTGATACCGAAGATGTTTTAGATGTTCAGAATACACTAACCGAGATGGGTTATCAGGCGAATAGTAACATGGAATATATCGAACAGACACAAGAACAGATGGCGCTTATCCAGCTAATACTTGGTGGTATAGGAGCTATTGCGTTCCTTGTTGCAGCACTTGGTATTGCGAATACCATGATAATGTCTATCTATGAGCGAACAAAAGAGATAGGTATTATGAAAGTTATCGGCTGTAAACTTGGAAACCTACGCTCACTGTTCCTTACAGAGGCGGCTATTATAGGTTTTCTCGGCGGTATTGTCGGTGTTGGACTAAGCTATGCTATTTCAAACGTTATAAATTCGGTTGCGAGCGGCGGAATGTCTGGAATGGGAACAGGCTCAACCGTTTCAATAATTCCACTTTGGCTTGCTCTTGCAGGAATAGCGATTTCAACATTTGTCGGCATTGTTTCGGGAACATATCCCGCTATTCGTGCTACAAGGCTATCGGCTATTGAAGCTATCAGAAATGAGTAAAAGTTAGTTTATATAAAAAGCGATGTGATTACACATCGCTTTTTACTTTTGTTTAAGGTTAAATTTATTTTGTTTTCTCTACACTATCGAGTAACAACTTTAAGTTTTGCATCTTTTGAGTATAAGAGTTTTTTGATAAAGGTATAGAGGCTAGGGCACTGCCCGCCCGCTATGGCGAACTTTCAGTTCGCCGTTGTCGAGCGAGACTCGACCAAACGCACTTTTAGTGCGTTTATTGCGGGCGGGCAGTGACAAGAGCGCAGAATTTAAAACAAAATTGAACTTTATTGACAGTAACTTAAAACTGTGATATCATTATATCGAAAATCGATATCGCATTTCGATATTAAATAAAATTAATAAATATAAGGAGAATTATGGATAATCAAGTACTTAGAAAATTGTTTTTAGGGTTTATACAAATTCATATTTTGCACCATGCAAAAGAGAAACCTATTTTTGGCTCATTTATGATTGAGGAGTTGCGCTCGCATGGTTACGATATAAGCCCTGGAACGCTCTATCCGATTTTTCATAATTTAGAGAAATCAGGACAGTTGTTATCAGAGCGTAAGAAATATCAAGGTAAAATCCGTAAATACTACACAATTACAAAAAAAGGCGAAGAGACACTGATTGAAGCGCGCAAAAAGATTAAGGAGTTGACAGGTGAGCTATGAGTTCGAAGATACAAAAAGATATTTTAAGAGACTTTCAAGTAAAGAAATTTTGTCTTTATGGATTTCTAAAAAACTTGAAGTTTTTTGAGCCGTATTTGATAATCTATCTGATGAGCAAAGGTATTAACCTTTTTCAGTTGGGTATATTGATTGCAGCTCGAGAGGTAATTGTGAATATTTTCGAGATTCCCTCAGGGTTTATCGCAGACTATTTCGGAAGAAAAAAAGAGTTATATTTTTGTTTTGGATTTTATATAGCTTCGTTTGTTTTTTTCTTTTTAACAAACGGTTTTTTTCTCGCAACGTGCGGTATGGTATTCTTCGGGCTTGGAGAGGCATTTCGCTCGGGAACGCATAAGGCGATGATATATTCATACTTAGATGAAAAAGGTTGGCAAGATGAAAAGACATTTGTATATGGTAGAACGAGGTCGTTTTCGCTTATTGGAAGTGCGCTCAGCAGCTTAGTAGGAATTTTTTTAATCCTTGCAGTTCCTTCAGATAGCTATATATTTCTCTTTTCGGTAGTGCCATACATATTAGATTTATTTCTTATAATGAGTTACCCTGCCTTTTTAGATATTGCCGATAAAAAGCACGAAATGACTATCAAAGAGATGGCAACGGCACTTTTTCAAAGTTTCAGATTAAATATAAATCTCAGAAACCTGTTAGTTGAAGAGGGGATGTCGGAGGCTGCCTTTTCATACGTAAAGGATTTAATTCAACCGATTATCGAGGCAATAATCGTCACAAGTGGGTTTGTGGTGATAACATCGGTAACGGTTGAGGATAATCTAAAAATCGTACTGGGTCTTACCTATGCAATTCTAAATATTGTCGGCTCCTATTTTTCAAAAAAAGCATACATTATTAAAGGGTCAAGAACAAGTGCTAACTGCTTGTTTATCGCACATATTGGATACAGCGCACTCTTTTTATTACTAGCGCTTTTCACGAAGATGTATATAATTGTTTTTGTATTATATCTGTTTATCTTTATATTAAACAACGTTCGCAAACCAATATTCGTTGATGAAATAGATAACAACATAGAAAAATCAAGTAGAGCGACGATTATAAGCGCCTCGGCACAGCTAAAGTCGTTATTCCTTATGGTATTTGCACCAGTTCTGGGTTTTGTAGCAGATAAAACCGGATTTAGTTTGGTTATGGTTATACTGGCAATTATTTTTGCAATAACAATACCACTGCTTTTGCGAAAATCAAATGGTTAAAAACAAAAAACGATGTGTTAACACATCGTTTTTTGTTTTGTGCATGAGTATTAATTAAGATTTTCCTCTTTTTCTCTTGCTACGTTTTAAAATAAACATAATTATAATATAAACTATAAAAATTACAAGAGAGACAGCTGAAACAATCATTCCAACCTGAAGTCCCGGCGCTAAATATTCAAACACTATAGTGCTCTCTCCAGCAGGGCAGAATACAGCGCTCATGCCGCTTGAAACCTTAAGGACTTCTGTTTCAACACCATTTATATAAGCTGTAAATCCTTCATCGTATGGCACCGAGAAGAAGATAAGATTATCGCGTGTCGCTACAATATCATAGGTAAATCCTTTTTGAGTCTCGGTGAAAGTACCTGTTGCAGTTTCTTGTAGTGCTAAGGTATCGGTATAATAGTCGCTTTCACTCGTCATATAAAAAGCATCCTCTGGGAGTGGTGAGAGGTATTCTGAGTATCGTTCTACCTGCTCATCATCAAGAACAATTGCCTTTAGCAGAATATGAGGTCTTGCACTTTCAGCGAGGTCCTCATACTGCTGTGTGGTTATATAGTAGTCGTAGCTAAATCCCATTGGAAGGTAGTATTCATTTTCATAGATGGTGTAAACCCCTTGTTCATCTATCTTTGTAAAGCCTGGAACATCGTAGTTTTCATCCTCGCCCACAACAGCATATCTTACCGAGAGTAGGGCCCTGAGAGGATAGATTGATGGGTCGGGTTTTGATGAGACATCTCGTTTAACGCCAACAGATGGGTAAAACTCCATTATCGACGGTGGAACAACAGTGTTAAACGAGCGAATAGAGGGTTTGCGAAGTATTAGTCCTAAATTGTCTTCGGTGTCGATTGTATCAATTCGGTAAAATTCATCTTCAACAGGAAAGGTTATCTCTGCATTTAGGGTGTGTTCGATATAGTAATTATCGCCATCTAAATCCATCTTAGAGCCGCCCATATGAATAGTGGCGAAAACAACTGAAACAATCATGACAAGAGCTATAGAGCGCTTATAAGCCCGTTTGCCGTTTATCCGAAGTTCAATTAAAATAGCCATAAAGATAAGGCATAGGAATGAAACTGAAATAGATGCCCAAAGCTTTGCTGGATCATCTGCAAGCTCGAAGAAGACAAGTTCACCGTCGACATATTTCGGGGCTATGCCTATGAGCGAGAAGAAGATAACAAACAGCGCTGTTTTAGTGAAAGCTCGCTTAAATGATGCCGCCTCGAAATTCTCAAACGCTATAACGGTTACAAGTGCCATAATTAATATAGCCATATAATACCATCGTGCGTACCAGCTGTGGTTTAATGCGAAGAAGAAGGAATTTAAGAATGGGACAAGCGCCATAACAGCGAGGACTTTGAGCAAAGTGGATAGGAAGCTTTTGCGGAATCTATCGAGAAATGCAAAGAGACCTACAGTTGTGAAAACAGGTAAAAATGCCGAGAGTGAGCTCCATTTGACGTTTGAGTCAGGGAAGAAGTTTAGCGAATATGCGGTATCTGGCATAAAGAAGAGAGAGTGGAGAATAGCACCATACTTCTGGGCATTTCCGTAGAAGAACATATTATAACCGTTCATTATAGTTTCGGTTCTAGGGTTTCCTGTGACAGCAAGAACTGCCGGCAGAAACAGGATAAGTGCCATTCCAAAACCAATCATAGCCTCAAATGCAATGGTGAGAAATTTTTTAAAGGTAATCCCTCTTTTAACTGCAAGGCGAACAAAGAAATAAATTGCTACGAAAACAACCTGTCCGATAAAGAAGAAGTAGTTGTTAAAGGCATTTAGCATAACAGCAAATGCAAAAATTCCTCGTCTATCCTCTTCAATTAGCATTTCAATACCTAGCAGTAGTAGTGGGAATAGTGCGATAACATCAAGGAAGTTGTTGAAGAAAACGTTGTATATCGAGAAACCAGAAAATGTATAGAGCATAGCTCCAAGCACTGCGGTGCGTGAGTCTTTAACAAATCTTGTGATATAGGCATAGCTTGTGAGTGCTGCAACGCCAAATTTTAATATGAGCAGCGGCGCCATAATATAGGGTATTATATGGGTTGGGAATAAAAGCGCTGGCAAAAAAAAGATGCTACCAACAAAATAGAAAGAATAGGTGCCGATAAAGTTCGAGCCAAGGTCGGTTAGAAAATCGAAATAAATTTTCCCCTCTCTTATCTGTTCTGCTCCATGCATATAGAAGGGGATCTGCTGAGCATTAAAGTCTCCAGCATAGATAAAATAACCACCGTTATAGATTATAAACGGCACAAATATACAAGACGCCGTTAAAATAGCAAGAAAAAATACCTGCAAATATCTCTCTTTTTTATTAAGCAAATCAGCTCACTCCTTTATAATTAAACAGAAAAATAAAACACAAAGTCTGTGTAAATTTAAATTTAGTTTAGCTGCTGTGAAAAACAGCCTTTTGAAAAAACACCTATAATTATGAGGTTTATTTTCACCTATCTATTGTACCAAAAATTGCAAAATTTCACAATTAAAATACAAAAGAAATTTTATTTATCAGAGCGGTGTGGACAACAAGTTGATTTTATTGTAAAATCATTGTAGACAATTTAGATATTTTAAAGTTTTGCGAGGTAGAAGTGGTGAAAAGTAACTTTTTTGCGATGATAATGAGGATGAAATATATAAACAGGTGGGGTCTTATGAAAAACACCACCCCAGAGTCACTCTCGCTGCATACCCTAGATACGACGATTATAGCAGATATGCTATGGGCGTTGTGTAAAAAAAACGGGAAAATATTCGATAGAGGAGAGTTTTTATCAGCGGCACTCTACCATGATGCCCCTGAAATTTTAACAGGTGATCTTCCAACCCCTGTGAAATACCTAAACCCTGAGATAAAGAAAGCCTATAAAGCGGTTGAGAAGACAGCGGAAGAGCGCCTTATAGATATGTTGCCGCCTGAAATAAAAGGAGATTTGCAAACTTCGTTTAAACCGTCAGCAGAGGTGAAGAGGTATATAAAGGTTGCAGACAAGCTCTCTGCGCTGATAAAATGCATAGAAGAGGAAAAGGCGGGGAACAGCGAGTTTAAAATAGCGAAAGATATGCAGATAAAAGCGATTACCGAGTCAGATATTCCAGAGGCTATAGAATTTATGGAACTTTTCATCGACGGTTTGTATAAAACACTCGATGAACTAAAATAGGAGAGAGAATGAGTTATTTAGAGGAGCTTTGTGGCTATATCCCAAAAGATGAGGGAGAGGCAAAGGACAAAGAGGTTTTACAAAAATACATAAAAGATTTCGATAATCTACTAACCCGTGAAAACGAGTATGGACATATAACAGCAAGTGGTTTTATAATAAATAAAGATGCCACAAAGGTGCTTATGATTTATCATAATATCTACGATAGTTGGGGATGGACAGGTGGCCATGCCGATGGTGATACCGATATGCTTTATGTAGCGATGAAAGAAGCTATGGAAGAGACGGGTATTGAAAAGGTTACACCGCTAACAGGAGTGGTGGATTCGATAGATATCCTGCCTGTTTTTGGTCATTTTAAGAGAGGGAAATATATTTCTGCTCATCAACATTTAAATTTCACATATATATTGATAGGTGATGAAAATCTACCTATAAGCCACAAGGTGGATGAGAATAGCGATGTTGCTTGGATTAAAAAAGAGGATATTGTGAAAACTGTCAGAGAGAAGGATATGATTCCTGTTTATTTAAAGCTTTTAGAGAGAGGAGAGAAATATATAGATGCTACAAGAAAGAAAAGTTAAACAAAGGGTAGCGGCAGTTTCCTGCGCATCACTAATAGTTGGAATTATTGTAACTATAATTATGGTTTTGGTTTTAGGTTTTCTAAACACAAGTCTTCCAACTGTTTTTCGTCCACTTGATAATAGCAATCTGCTTTTATATAATTTCTTTATTTCGCAAATTTTTTCAGGTGCTGTAATGATTGCTATGCATCTACCGTTTAAGCGATATAATTTTTCAATGGATAAAATGACGGTTAAAAGTTTTTTGAAATACACATGTATAGTTCTTGGAATAAGCCATCTTTTAAACTTCTTCACAACTTTTATAGTCATTCCTGTTCTTGATACCTTCTCAACAACATCAAGTGACCCGATTGACAGTTTAGTTACAAGCCAACCAGTGGGAATGCTAATTGCATTTGTAGTTATCCTAGGTCCTATTGCAGAAGAGCTTATCTTTCGCCAGGTGATACTATCAAGGCTTATGGTTATAGGGCAGAGAAATGCTATTATTTTGCAAGGTGTGCTTTTTGGGCTATACCATGCAAACTTGCACCAGTTTTTATATACAACAGGTATGGGTATAGTTCTCGGATATGTAACTGTTCGATTTGGCAGCTTTAAGTATGCAGTTTACATGCATATAATTATGAATTTTGCAGGCTCGATTGTTCCGCTGTTTATGTTAACCTCCGAAGCTTTAATTGCGATCTATGGACTATTGATACTTGCAAATATCATTGCAGTTACAATTTATGTGGTGAAGAAACGAAATGCCGTTGCATTCTCTGATGATAATAAACCAAACAACAGCCTAACAGATGCTTTAGCTTCACCGCTTGTTATAATTCCGCTTGTTCTATTAGTCGCCTATACTTTATTAAACAGTCTATAAAATATTTTTAAAGGAGCTTTATAATGATAAAAGAGATAAAAATAAATGAACTAACTGATAATTTTGTGAAACTAATCGAGAAAAACTGGTTTCTATTAGGCGTTTGCGATAAAGAAGGTCGCAAAAATGCTATGACTGTATCTTGGGGAACCGTCGGCAGACTTTGGAATAAAGATGTTATTTCAGTTTTTGTGCGCCCTACGAGATATAGCTACGACCTCTGTGAAAACTCTGATATCTTCACCCTCTCGATGTGGGAGGCGGGCGATAAGCGCGATATGCTAGCTTTTATGGGAAAAGAGAGCGGCAGAAACTATGACAAATTTGAAAAATGCAACCTAAAAACATCAGTTAAAGATGGAGCGCTTTTAATTGCAGGGGCGAAGATGACGATAGTGATTAAAAAGTTATACCACCACGACTTTGATCCGTCAAAATTCTTAGATGAAGCGATAGATAAAAACTATGATAATGATTATCACCGTGAATATGTCTGCGAAATTTTGGGGGTCTATATAGATGACTGATTTTCTGCGCAGAACTTGGGCGCTTATCTCGCTTGACAATCTAAAAAACAATGTCGAGATTATAAAAAAGATGTCTGGGAGCGAGATTTGTGCGGTCATAAAAGCGGACGGTTACGGTCACGGTGCTACAACTATAGCAAAAGAGCTAATGAGTTGCGGTGTTACTTTTTTTGCGGTATCAAACCTATCAGAGGCTCTTGAACTTCGAGTGAACGGAATAGAGGGTGAAATTCTAATTTTAGGATACACCCCACCAAAGCACTGGAAGAGCCTTTGCGACAACAAACTAACTCAGACGGTATTCTCCCCAGAGTATGCGGATGAACTAAATGAGATGGCGAGTGAGCCTATCGACTGTCATATAAAGATTGACACTGGTATGTCGAGGCTTGGGTTTGCACCAAAGTTAAAACAGCTACTTTGCACATACAAGCTTAATAATCTAAACTTCAAAGGGATTTTTACCCATTTTGCAGCTTCAGATGAAAATGGCGATTTTGCGCGAGATTTTACAAAAAAGCAGTATACAAAATTTATTGATATTGTGGATAAATTAATAGAATCCGGTATTGATGTTGGAATACGCCATTGTACGAATAGCGGAGCAGTCGCAAACTATAAAGAGTATGCACTCGATATGGTGCGATGTGGGATTATTTTGTTTGGCGTTTCGGCAAGTGATGAAGCACAGATAGATGGACTTCTCCCATTAATGGAACTTAAAAGCACTGTCTCTATGGTAAAGGAGATAAAAAAAGGGAGCTTTGTCTCATACGGATGTACCTTCAAAGCGCCTTGTGATATGAAGGTAGCGACCCTTCCCATAGGCTATGCCGATGGGTATTCAAGAAGTCTTTCAGGCAGGGGTAAGGTGCTTATAAATGGCGAGAGCTGTTTTGTTGTCGGAAGGGTGTGTATGGATCAACTTGTTATAGATGTAAGCCACATTGATGTGCATGAGGGAGATGTTGCAACACTTTTTGGTGTTGATAAAAATGCATACCTTCCAGTATCGGAAATAGCGGAAATAGCGGGTACTATAAGCTATGAAATCCTCTGCCTTATCGGCAGAAGGGTGCCTCGTGTATATAAAAAAAATGGAAAAATAATATCGGTAAAGGATTATTTAGGGTGTATTTAGAAGAAGAAAGAAAAAAAGCGCTTTTAATGGGGCTCGACACAGGAGAGTATAATACTGATCTCTCGATGGATGAGCTATATAAGCTCTGCGAAACTGCAGGGCTTTTTGTCGTTTACGATATTGTTCAAAAGAGGGACAAACCTGATAAAAAGACATATATCGGAACAGGAAAACTCGAAGAAGCGAAGCGGATTATAGAAGATGAAGGGATAGACTATGTCGTTTTTGATGATGAGCTATCTGCTTCACAGCTAAATAACCTTGAGGAGATTTTAAATGTTGCTATACTCGATAGAACAACAGTTATCCTCGATATTTTTGCAGGGCGCGCTACAAGTAAAGAGGGGACTATCGAGGTTTTATTAGCGCAGCTAAAATACAGGTATGCAAGGCTTGCGGGAGCTGGTAAAGCTCTATCTCGTCTCGGTGGTGGAATAGGTACAAGAGGACCTGGTGAGACAAAGCTTGAGAGTGACAGACGACATATAAGAGAGCGGATAAAGTCACTTTCAAACAAGCTAAAAGAGGCAGAAGAGCACAGGGCGCTGCTTGAGCGTGGACGTGCAAAAAAAGGAATGCTCACCATTGCACTTGCAGGGTATACAAACGTTGGTAAGAGCAGCATTTTAAACTACTATACCGATGCAGGTGTGCTCTCAAAAGATATGCTTTTTGCAACCCTTGACCCAACAGCGAGAGGGCTTCGGCTTCCAAGTGGCCAGACGGCTATGTTAATAGATACTGTTGGATTTATAGGAAGATTGCCGCACCATCTTGTTCGAGCGTTTCGCTCAACACTCTCACATCTATATACAGCCGACCTTATCTTAAATGTCGTTGATATAAGCAGCGGTTTTTCACTTCACCAACAGCATGAGACCGAAGATGTTTTAAAATTTCTAAAGATTGAAACACCGGTACTCACTGTGTTTAATAAAAGTGACCTTGCAGCTATACAACCAACTATTCTAGCAAAAGATCAGATAGCGGTTTCTGCAAAAACAGGCTATCAGATGGAAGAACTGCTCATTAAAATTGAGGAATTGAGCGGAGTTTTTGCGGTTAAAACAGAACTTCTAATACCTTATAGCGAAGGAAGATTTTTAGAGAAGGTTTATAAAGAGTGCGAGGTTTTAAGCGAGGAGTATACCGAAGAGGGGACGCTTTTATCGGTTATTATAGAGAAAAAGATGCTTTATTTATTTCGTGATTTCTTGAAAAGCTAGTTATTGCTACTTTTAATGAGGGTGAGTTTTTGGTATAATAACCTCGAGCGGATCCCAAAATCAAAGATTTTGACCACTCTGAGAACAT
>CAYJGP010000002.1:0-41717 GCA_964369435.1 uncultured Oscillospiraceae bacterium
AATTTTGCTAAATTAGTACAAAAAAAAGGTGTAACCATTTATAGGGTTGCAAAAGACACAAGTATCGCTCAAGCGACACTAATTGATTGGAAGAATGGAAAATATACACCAAAAATTGATAAGCTTCAAAAGCTCGCCGACTATTTTAATGTCACGCTTGACTATTTGCTTGGTAAAGAAGATAGAGACGAGAGCGGCGACTTGATAACCTATGATAAATTCTCATTCGCTATGGCAAATCAATCAAGAAATTTGACCGAGGACGATAAAGAAATTTTGTTATCAATGGCAAAGAAGCTTGCAAAAGCCAATCGTTCGGTGAAGTAGCGAAGCTGACAATTTTAAAATTTAAAAAACAGCACCTAAGTATAGGTGCTGTTTTTCTATTATTGTTTATATTCTATTGGCTCGCGGCACACTACCGTACTATAGCGAGATCAATGTATAGGATAAAGCTGTAGTTAATCAAACGAAATGAAGATTATTAATATGTAATATGTTGCATAGCGGATTTTAAATAACACTAGGCTCCGGCATCCACTAAAATCTACTCACCAATCTTTAGCGATCCCGATTTTATCATCTCACTTATAGCAATCAAAACCCCTGCTTTTGCCGAATAATAGTTAAGTCCCCCTTGCACAAAAACCGTGTAAGGCTCTCTCATCGGCGCATCTGCAGAAAGTTCAATCGATGCCCCCATTGTAAACGCCCCTGCCGACATTATAACCTTATCATCATATCCTGGCATATCCCATGGCTCTGGTGAAAGATGGCTATCAACAGGACTTCCCATCTGAATTCCCTTACAAAACGATATCGCACGTGCCTCACTCTCAAAATTCACAGCCGTGATAATATCGCTTCGCTTGCTGTTTATATCAGGAGATGTAACAAATCCCATAAGTTTCATAATCGCCACTGTAAAAACAGATGTTTTAAGCGCAGCCGCAGTTACTCTTGGCGCCTCAAAAAGTCCACGAACCATCTTTTTTGTCTGATCAAGTGTACAACCAACTTCCTTGCCAATCCCTGGTGTCGTAAGCCTATATGCCGCCTGCTCTATGTATTTCGCTTTACCTGCTATATATCCACCTGTATCCGCAATACCACCGCCAGGATTTTTTATAAGCGACCCGATTACCAAATCCGCCCCAACCGCACACGGTTCTCTCTTCTCAGTAAATTCACCATAACAGTTATCAACAACAACAATCGCATCAGGATTTATTTCACGAATTTTCTCTATAGCAACTTTAATATCATCGATAGTCAAAACACCCCTGTCAGAATACCCTCTACTTCTCTGCAGGTAAGCCACTTTCGCAGTTTTGAGAAGTGGTGTCGCACTATCCCAATCGATTGAGTTTCCATAAAGCAACTCGCATTTAATAAACTCCACCCCAAAATCGCAAAGTGAGCCGTTATTTTTCCCCTCAATAGCCTGAGTTAGTGTATCATAAACAGCACCGGTCAGCGAAACCATTCGCTCACCAGGTCGGAGCACCGCAAAAAGCGCGGTTAAAATAGCATGTGTGCCGTTCACAAAATTATGACGAACAAGAGCATCCTCCGCTCCAAAAACATCTGCCCAAATCTCATCTAAAACCTCACGACCTCTATCACCATATCCATAGCCAGTTGTTCCCTCAAAATGGCTATATGCAAGACGGTGTTTAGTAAAAGACGCTAAAACCCTCTGCTGATTGTACTCCTCAATATCTGAAATCCTCAAAAAAGCATCAGCTGACAGCTTTTCCGCTTCATTTGCAAGTTCGTTTAATCTCTCATCAAAATTATAGTAGTTGCTCATATAAATAATATTCTCCGTATTTCTTAAGTCCCAACCGATTATAAAACCTGTCGGAATCTTTATTTTTAGACATTATGTAAAGAGTTTCTCCCTCTTTATACAAATAATTAAGTAGAGCGCTCGCAACACCATACCCTCGAAACCGCTCATCAGTGCATAGCATAGATACTAATCCAGCTCTCTCATACAGCCGCTCAAACGCAACTCCCCCGACCCTCTCTTTGCCAATAAAAGCAGAAAAAAACTCCAGATTATCGTTTTGCAGATCATTGAAATCAATATCAAAAATCTTCTCAAACAAAGAATAGTCCTCATCTTCCGCTACTACTTTTATTTCTCTTTCAACCTCAAATCCTCTGTTGAGTAAAAAAATATCTCCACTGCTCTGGAAAAAACTCCCATCTGCAATAATTTTTTCTAAAGGTATAGCAAACTCTAAAAAGAACAAAAGCTCCTCTGCCGCCTCTTTTCTAGCTGCAGCTACAACCGCAATCCCATTAACCACCGCCGCAACTCCAGTTATCGGCTCACCAACACTATAAAGCAGTAACGAGTCATCGTCTGCCATTATCATCGAAATTATCTTCTCACCATATAGCGAAATCTTCTCCAAAAAAGGGAATAGAGCGGTGCTTCTCTCTTCAAGTCGAACAATCAATAGTTTTGTATCTCCTCTAAAACAGCTCCAACAAATCTCTCTACCGCCGCCATATCACCTTTGCTAAAAAGACAATTCTGGGTGTGTAAAAATCTAGTTGGAAGAGATATAGCAAGCGTTTCACAGCCACCAGGCCCTTGTGAAAAAGCTCCTGAATCGTTACCACCTGCAACAAGCATCTTATACTGATACCGAATTTCCCTCGATTTTGCAATATCTACTGCAAATTTAATTAACCCCTCGCTATAGAGCGCACCCTTATCCATAATCGAAACCACAGCGCCCTCTCCGAGCTTGCAAACCTGTTTTTCACCAGAAACAGTCGGAATATCAGCAGCTGTTGTCGATTCAATAACGATTGAAATATCGGGTTTAAGAGCAGCAGCCACCGCCTTTGCCCCACGAAGTCCAAGTTCTTCTTGAACAGTAAACACAAAATAAATATCTGCATCATAGCTTTTTTCAATTAAATTCATCATCGCAAAACAGCCAAACCTATCATCAACAGCTTTATGTGCAACAATATCCTTTGAAATCTCTAGGTAATCAGCTTCAAATACTGCTGTATCTCCAATATTGCAGTATTTTTTCGCATCATCTTCATCAAATGCTCCAATATCAATAACAAAACTGCCAATCCCATCAAACTTGTTTCGCTCATCAGGCGAAGCTAAATGACCGGGTTTTGCGCTAATAACGCCCTGAATTTTATTTTTTGTAAGCTGAACTCGCCCCCCTGCCAAAACAGAAGCTGGAATGCCACCAAGCGTCTCAAAATTCAAACTTCCATCTGAATTTATTGAACTTATAAAAAAGCCAACCTCATCGGTGTGCGCCGAAACAACCACCTTTTTTCCGTTGCCGATACGACCTTTCTTAAAAGCAATTAAGTTACCGATATTATCGGTGTAAAGCTCATCAACTAACCCTTTTATCTTATCTGCAATAAACTGCGAAACTGCGCCCTCGTACCCTGAAGGGCCTGAAATAGCAGCAAGTTCTCGAAACAAATTAATATCCATCGCTATTTATCCTCCAAATACGAAACAACTAACTTAATACTGTCTTCAATATCCGACATCGCAACTACCTCGCTCTGACTATGCATATACCTTAGCGGTACCGAAACCATTGAACACCGAACACCAGATGGCAGAACTGAAACAGCATCAGCATCTGTGCCTGTCCCGCCTGCAAGCGGCTCAATACCATATTTTATCTCTTTTTCCTTTGCAAGCGCTACAAGATGATCTGAAAAATCATCGTCAAGCACAGGCCCTTTACCTATCATAGCACCGCTACCAAGAGGAAACGCCTCCTTTGATGATGCCTTTGCCTGTGTCCCAAAAGTTACATCAATAACTATCGCTTTATCTATCTTCCTATCAATCGCCCGTGCCCCACGAAGACCAAGTTCTTCGCCGTTACTCAAAATAAGCATAATCTTTTTGCCGCACCCATCGCAAGCTCTTAAAAAAGACTCTGCCGCAACTATTACCCCAACGCTGTTATCAAGCGCTGGAGAAGCTATCCTGTCGTTTAATAGCTCTATTGGCCGCTCTCTGTAAACAGCCTTTGTCCCAAGTGGCATCAAATCATCACAGCATACCCAAAGATCATCATACGAAGGCGCATCATCAGAACCAAGATGCGGTGGAGTTGAGCAAAAAACACCATATTTTTGTTCAGTTCCTAAAAACTCAACCGCCTCACCATATAGAAGTTTTGCAGAAATACCACCTACAGGTGAAAGCTTTGCAAATCCCTCTTCTGCGTATGTCACAAGAAAAGAAACAGCATCACGATGAGCAATAAGCGCTACAGTCTCGCCCTCGCCTTTAGTCGCATACAAATTTCCAGCATTGTCGCTCTCAAACGAAATACCTAAAATTCTCTCAAAATCCTCTATTTTACCCTGACCTTTTAATGCCGCAATCGACATCAGTCTATCTTTCATCCTATTTTTCTCCAATATTCATTACTATTCGTTTATAATGCTTTCCTCTATACTCAAAGTTATCATATCTATCGAAACTTGCACAGGCAGGAGACAATGTTACAACATCCCCTGGCACCGACAACTTATGAGCAAGCGCTACCGCATCTTCCATCGTCTCAGTTTCGTATACCTGCAACTTTCCTTCATCATAATCAGGGCAAGATAAAACACTTTTTTTAATTTTACTCGCTGTTTCACCTGTCAGAATAAGCAGTTTCGCTCTCTCACACAACACAAGACTCAGCGGATCAAACGATATCTTCTTATCACTTCCACCGGCAATCACAATAAGTTTCTCTTCAAAAGAGAGAAGTCCCGCAATAACCCTTGTTGGCGAAGAAGCGATACTGTCGTTATAGTAGCGAACGCCGTCTATCTCACGCACAAACTCAATCCTATGCTCAACACCACCAAAGCTTTGTGCAACACTTTTAACTGTCTCTGGTGAAACTAGCGGCATAGTAGCTGAAATCGCAGCTAAATAATTTAGCACATTGTGCTCACCGACTATCTTAATATCTTTCTTATTCATAACAAAAGTGGTCGTGCCATCAAAATCTCTAAAATAGATATCTCCGATATCATCACAAAACGCACCGTGCAAAACTTCATTTCCGTTCGAGAAGGTATACAACCTGCCTCGAACATCAGCTGCTAGCGCCGCCGCCCCCTCGTTATCCACACCGAGCACCGCTCTGCTATATCCATTTTGATGTAGTAATAAATTTTTCTGACAGTTAATATATTCATTCATATCCTTGTGGACGTTTAGATGGTTTGGCGTTATGTTTGTTATAACCGCAACATCAGGTGAGTAGCTGTGTGAAATCAGCTGAAAGGAAGATAGCTCCGCAACAACAAGATCATCACTTCTAACATCTTCGATCATCGGCAGAAGTGCTTTACCAATATTGCCGCCAAGATGCACCCTATTGCCTGCCTTCTCCAAAATTTTCGCAATAATCGTAGTAGTTGTGGTTTTTCCATCACTTCCCGAAACTGCATAGACAAATGCAGGGCATAGCTCAAAAAAAGTCTCCGTCTCACTTGTAACACAAACCCCTTTATCGCGAAGCTTGCGAATAATGCTCTCTCCAAAATAGAACCCTGGTGTTCTAAAGACAATATCCATATCAAACAATCGCTCGAGATAGTCATCTCCAACAACAAGTTTGCAACCTGCCTTCGATAGCTCATCGCCACCCTTCACCTCTGGGTTTTTATCAAATAAATAAACATCTATACCTTTTTTTAAAAACATAAGTATACAATCATAATGGCTAACACCAGCGCCAATAAACCCTATTTTTTTGCCTTCGCAATCTCTAAAATATCTATCTACACCACGCACGTATACAAGTCCTCTCTTTAATTATTTTCTACACTCTACTTATTTTACTATTTCCTTGCATTTTTATCAATAAAATATTGTCAGAAGTTAATAAGTCTGATAAAATAACTTATATAAATAAGGAGGACTCACTATGAAAAACTACGAGAGTATACTTGATATAATGGAAACCCAGCTTGCAATTAAATTTGTAAAGGACACATTTGAGCGTGAACTCGCAAGATATTTAAATATTGAGAGGGTATCAGCTCCTCTTTTCGTCCGCCCTGAGAGCGGCCTCAACGACAATCTAAACGGAATTGAGCGACCTGTGTCATTCGATATACCATCTGCAAAATGCGATGTTGAGATAGTACAGTCGCTTGCAAAGTGGAAAAGACTTGCCCTTAAAAAATATGGTTTTCCACCATATACAGGCCTCTATACCGACATGAACGCCATCCGCCGCGACGAAGAGCTCGACTGCCTCCATTCAGTATATGTTGACCAATGGGACTGGGAGAAGATTATCACCGCCGAGGGCAGAAATCTCGATACCCTAAAGGGAACAGTGCGCGCAATAGCAGCTGCACTCTATTATACCTCAGAGCAGGTAACAACCATCTACCCAGCTCTTGATTTTCAGTTCCCACGAGAGGTTTTCTTTATAACTTGTGAAGAGCTTCTAGCAAAATACCCCGACAAAACAGCAAAAGAGCGTGAAGATGCAATCTGTAAAGAACACGGACTTGTGTTTATAATCGGTATTGGCGGTGCACTCTCTGATGGTAAAAAGCACGACGGCAGAGCTCCAGACTACGACGACTGGGCATTAAACGGTGACCTTTTAGTCTACTACCCACCACTCGGCAGAGCAGTTGAAATTTCATCAATGGGTATCCGTGTAGACAGCGACTCACTTCGCCAACAGCTAAAAGAAGCAGACGCTCTCGACCGATCTTCCCTTGACTTCCACAAAGCGCTTTTAGCAGACGAGTTACCACTCACAATAGGCGGAGGAATCGGCCAGAGCAGAATCTGTATGATAATGCTCTCAAAAGTACATATCGGAGAGGTTCAATGCTCTGTTTGGGGCGATGAATATATCGAGAGTCTCAAAAAACAAGGAATTGAGCTTCTATGATAAGGCTTGCAACTAAATGCGACCTGCCAAAAATATTCCCAATTTTCGAAGAAGCAAAAAAATATATGCAAAAAGAGGGCAATATCACCCAATGGAATAAAAACTACCCTGCTGAGAATCTGCTCTTATCAGATATAGAGAAAAACCAGCTTTTTGTCTATACCGAAAACGATATAATTGAGGGAGTATTTGTCCTCCAATCTGGTGATGACCCAGCCTACTCTTATATAGAAAACGGCAGTTTTAGATACTCGAAGTCTTACAGAACAATTCATCGAATTGCATCATCGGGCAAAGTTTCTGGCATCTTCAAAAAATGCCTTGATTACTGCAAAAAGAAATCAGATTTTTTACGAATCGATACCCATGCCGACAACAAGACAATGCGACATCTAATTGAAAAACATGGTTTTTCAGAGTGCGGCATAGTCTATATGGCAGACGGCTCCCCTCGTATAGCATACGAGCTAAAAGTAATCCGCTAAATTAAATACAACCTAAAAAAGCTGACACTTCCTATTCGAAGTATCAGCTTTTTATTTATCTTATACTAGCTTATCGATAACCACTTTCCCATTCTCATCAAGAAGTGGTGTTATACTGCTCGGACCACCGCCAATAGTCATCAGATAATTAACACCTGTCTTTGTATCAACAACTATCTGAATACCGCCAAAATTCAGTCCTTGCTCTTCCTTAACGACAAACCGCTTCTCTTTTTTCTGTCCAAACATCCTAAACCCTCCATTTATCCACTAAAATACCTAGATATCAAATCAGCGAAGCCTTTGATACATCCCCCGAAGCATATCATCGCTTATATCAACAGGACTGTTATAGAAGTTTGGATGTTTTGATTTGCTTATAATAGTTTCAATCTCCTCATCGCTTAGATTAAACTCTGCGAGTGAAAGCCTAGCACCGATATTTTTCGATATTTCGAGTAGTCTGTCAACCATTGCATCTACATCGTCAAATCCATTAAGACGAGCCATTGTGATAAGACGCTCATCATCTTTATACATATTCATAAAGAAAGGAAGTGTCAAACCGCAAGCTTCACCATGTGGAATACCATATTTCGTCGTCAGGTAATATGAGCATGAATGTGATGGCCCTGTTTTTGGTGTGCCAAATCCAAGTCCCGCAATAAGTGAAGCAGTTGTAAGCGCATCACTTGCCTCTAAATCACCACTCATAAATGCATCTTCGCAATTTAGAAAGAAAAGTCTTGTAGCCTCAAGACAAAAAGCATCACATATAGGCTGATGATTCTTCGACATATACCCCTCAATCGCATGAGCTAGAAGATCAAGAGCTGCGCCAACCGCTGCTGATTTCGGAGCAGTTCTGCACAAAACAGGATCAACAATAGCAATAACAGGATATAACAAGTCGGAAGCAATGCTGCCTTTATAGTCGTTTTCAGGATCACTTATAACGGTAGCAGTAGTAACCTCACTACCAGTTCCAGCAGTTGTTGGTATTGCAATTAGCGGAAAAGCCTCGGTTAGAGTTTCTCTTTTATAAAGATAATCTCTAATATCACCACCGCTTTTCGCAACTCCAGCCGCTGCTTTCGCACAGTCAAGAACAGATCCTCCGCCAATGGCTATAATAAAATCAACTTTGCTCTCCAAAATTGCAGCAGCACAGTCAGTTACATTCGCAACTGTCGGATTTGGCAAAATCCCATTGAAAAGCGCTACAAGTTTATCGCTATTTTCATCTAAAAGTTTCTGCGCATATCCATTTTTCACGAGAAAATTCGAAGCAACAAGAATACCAGTACCAGAAACACCCTCTAAAATCTCTTTGAAATTTTCCATGCAGTCTTTGCCATAATGCACCTTAGTTGGAATATTATAACTAAACATAGCTCACCTACCTACAAAATTTTTCAATATAAGCATCAAGACACTTTTCAATAATCTCTCGCGCTTCCTCCGCTCCACTCAAATCATCAACGACAGTTTCTTTACCCTCAAGGTTCTTATAAACGGTAAAGAAGTGGGTCATTTCAGAAAAAATATGTGGCGGCAGCTCACTTATATCTTTATATGAGTTATAACTCGGATCATTAAAAGGAATAGCTAAAATCTTCTCATCAAGCTTGCCCGAATCAAGCATCTTAATAACACCTATAGGGTAGCATCGCACCAAACTCTCAGTCCTTATAACCTCAGAGCAGATTACCAAAACATCGAGTGGATCGCCATCGTCTGCAAATGTTCTCGGCAAAAAGCCATAATTTGCAGGATAGTGGGTTGAGGTGTGCAAAATTCGATCAAGTATATACCTCCCCGACTCTTTGTCGAGCTCATACTTGTTTTTGCTCCCTTTTTCAATCTCAATAACCGCTATAAAGTCGTCAACATTCTGTCTTGCTGGATTTAAATCGTGCCAGATATTAGCCATCATTAACCCCTTTCAACTAAAACCCTATTTTTTCTCATTTAAATATTCATCAATAGCAGTAGCGGCAGTTTTACCAGCCCCCATCGCTAAAATAACAGTAGCCGCACCAGTAACAACATCCCCACCTGCATAAACAGCCTCACGAGAAGTTTTTCCATCATCGTTACAGACAATACAACCCCATCTGTTCGTATCAAGCCCTGGAGTAGTTGCGCGGATAAGCGGATTCGGCGATGTGCCTATCGCTATAATAACGGTATCAAGCTCAATTGTATGTAAACTATCTTCTTTCACAACAGGACGACGGCGACCGCTCTCATCCGGCTCACCAAGTGTCATCTCTACACAGCTCACAGCACGAACATAGTTTTTATCATCGCCTAAAATCTCTGTTGGATTTGTTAGAGTTTTGAAGATAATACCTTCTTCAATAGCGTGTTCTACCTCTTCAGCACGTGCTGGAATTTCCTCCATACCACGGCGATAGATTATATAAACCTCTTTTGCTCCAAGTCTTTTAGCGCTTCTTGCAGCATCCATCGCAACGTTTCCGCCGCCGACAACCGCAACTCTATTTCCTCGCATTACAGGAGTATGGCTGCTCTCTTTATATGCTTTCATAAGGTTAATTCTCGTCAAAAACTCATTTGCCGAGTAAACACCCTTAAGACTCTCGCCTGGAATTTTCATAAAGTTTGGAAGACCAGCACCACTGCCGACAAAAACAGCGTCATAGCCATCTTCTAAAAGCTCATCTATAGTTAGAATTTTGCCGATAACCATATTTGTAATTATCTTCACGCCGAGTGCACGAAGACCGTCAATCTCACGTGCTACAACACTCTTTGGCAGACGAAACTCAGGAATACCATAAACAAGGACACCACCTGAAAGATGAAGTGCTTCAAAAACAGTAACATCATACCCTTTCTTCGCAAGATCACCTGCACAGGTAAGACCTGCAGGTCCTGCACCGATAACAGCAACTTTTCTGCCATTTTTCACGATTTCAGGAACAGTCGGTTCAAAATTCTCCGCCGAATAGTCTGCAACAAACCTCTCAAGACGCCCAATTCCAACGCTCTCTCCCTTAATTGCACGAACACATTTCCCCTCACACTGAACTTCCTGTGGACAAACACGACCACAAACAGCCGCAAGCGAGGTACTCTCTGCTAAAACATCAGCGGCAGCTTTTATATCGCCGTCGCGAACTTTCATAACAAATCCTGGAATATCAATATTCACTGGACATCCAGCAACACATGGCTTATTTTTACAGTTAAGGCACCTATCAGCCTCTTCCATTGCCATCTCAAGAGTGTAGCCAAGCGCTACCTCTTTAAAGTTTTGGTTTCTTATATCAGGATCCTGATTTGGCATCGGCATCCTCTTTAAATTCATATTCGGCATTATTTATCCTCCCCCATAAGTCTGCACTCATCATGTCGTCTGCTCTCAAACTCGCGGTAGAAATCAGCTCTGCCCATAGCCTCGTTAAAATCAACAAGATGTCCGTCAAAATCAGGCCCGTCAACACATGCAAACTTTGTTTCTCCACCAACAGTCAACCGACATCCGCCACACATGCCAGTGCCGTCAATCATTATGGGGTTCATTGAAACAACTGTCGGAACTTCAAACTCTTTTGTTAGGAGGGATACGAATTTCATCATAACAAGTGGCCCTATCGCTATAACCTCGTCATACCGCTCACCGCTCTCGATAAGTGAGCGAAGTTGATCTGTAACAAGACCTTTTTCTCCATAACTCCCATCATCTGTGCGGATGAAAACCTTAGATGATGCCGCATTAAACTCATCTTCTAAAATAACTAAATCTTTATTTCTAAAACCTAAAATAGAGTGCACTTCACAGCCTTGCTCTTTTAGCTTTTTCGCTATAGGGTAGGCAATAGCACTACCAACACCACCACCGACAACTGCCACCTTTTTAAGTCCATCAAGATGACTTGCAACACCGAGCGGCCCTACTAAATCGCATACCGCCTCGCCTTCGGGGATACGGTCAAGCTCTAGAGTTCCAGCGCCAACAAGCTGGTATATAATCGTTATCGTACCGCCCTCTCGATCATAATTGTTGATTGTGAGCGGAATTCTCTCGCTCTTATCGTTTGCACGAATAATGATAAACTGGCCAGGCTCAGCTTTTTTTGCAATTAGCGGCGCTTTTATAACCATCCTTGAAACCGTCGGGTTTAAGCTCTCTTTTGAAACTACTGTAAACATCACTACACTCCTTAATAATTCTCAGATAATTATACCTTATAACCGCTTTATTTGCAATAAAATAGCTTGACTGTTTTTTAACAATAACATAGCAACTACCCACTCTACAGCACCGCCCGCGGCGGCGATTTACAAAATCGCCTTGCCCCTTTGCAAAAACACAGAACCCACAAGGGTTCTGTGTTTTTCGCCGCGGGCGCCCCTCCAAAAACCAGAGTGCACATACCTCAGCGCTAGCTTTGTCCGCTTTCATATTAACCACCGCAGAATCCAGAAATCAAAAAACTAATCTCTAAGCGCACTGCATCTCCCAATACTCGATACCACAGCCACACCGCAACAACTGTAACTGTCAAAAGCCAATCCCACACCACACGACAACCATCGACACCAAAAACCAGCTCACTGCGCACAACACAACTACCTACCCCAAAACTCAATCTCATACCTAACAACTGGCATTCAGTCTTTGCAAACACCCAGAAGACAGATAAACTAGATGGAAACGGCAAATTTCACAAAACTATTTGTATAATAAACTAGTTATATTACCATAAGTTTACAAATTCCCCTCTTTTTCATCTAATTATCTATTATTTTGCCATCTATCGATATCGTTACAACCTGCCAAGGAATAAACTTCCCAGAATTTTTAAGTGCTTTTATCGCAGCATTTTCAATACCGCCACAACACGGAACTTCCATTCTAACTACTGTCAAACTCTTAATATCGTTTGCCTTTATAATGCTCGTGAGCTTATCGATATAATCCCCCTCATCAAGTTTCGGACATCCTATCAGAACTATCCGTCCCAGAATAAACTCATCATGAAAATTCCCATACGCAAACGCTGAGCAGTCTGCAGCAATGAGCAGCTTTGCACCATCAAAGTACGGTGCATTTTCAGGCACAAGCTTAATCTGTACCGGCCATTGATTTAGCCGACTAACAGCAGACCCTGCCTTCACAACCGCCACTTCATCCGCTTTGCGCTCGATAGCTTGCATATTTTTACCGGGACATCCTGCAAACTCAAATCCCTTTACAGTAGATGATTTATTGCTGCTATCCATACAATCCTCCTCATCAACAAATGCTATCGCATCAACAGGACATACCGGCAAACATCTGCCAAGTCCATCGCAAAAACTCTCTTCCACTACCTTCGCTTTGCCATCTACAACCTTAATAGCGCTCTGCTGGCAAGCATTCTCACATAGCCCGCAACCGATACATTTGTCTTCATCTATTTTAATAATCTTCTTACTCATTTAAAAACCTCAACTTCTATTACCTTTTATTATTTTATCATAAATATCGCATATAATTCACAGTGTATTATTTTTCAAAAAAAGACACCTTTCGGCGTCTTTTTATCTCTTAAATATGCTTCATCGTTGGGAAGAGAAGAACATCTCTGATTGATGCGCTGTTTGTCAGCAGCATGCAGAGTCTGTCTATTCCAAATCCGATACCACCGGTCGGCGGCATACCATATTTCAGTGCGTTGATAAAGTCCTCATCCATATCAGATGCCTCATCATCACCCTGATTCTTAAGCTCAACCTGTCTTGCAAATCTCTCTTGCTGATCAATCGGATCATTAAGCTCTGAGAAGGCGTTCGCATACTCGCGTCCACCGATAAACAGCTCAAATCTCTCGGTATATTCTTCATTGCCTGCTTGTTTTTTTGCAAGTGGCGAAATTTCAACAGGATGTCCTGTAATAAACGTTGGATTAACAAGAAGTTCCTCGCAGAACTCTTCAAAGAATAGGTTTAGAATATCGCCCTTCATATGACGCGCTTCGAAGTGCACCCCTTTTTCTTTCGCAATAGCTCTCGCCTCATCAACCGATTTAATATCGTCAAAATCAACGCCAGTCTGCTCTTTTACCATATCTTTCATCGAGATAACCTTAAACGGACTTTCAAGGTCTATATCAAGTTCTCCGTACTTAAGCTTTCCTGTTCCGACAACTTTAAGCGCAACCGAGCGTATTAAATCCTCACAAAGTCTCATCATACCATTCATATCAGTATACGCTTCGTAGAGCTCAAGCAATGTAAACTCAGGATTATGACGAACAGAAATACCCTCGTTTCTAAAAACTCGTCCAATCTCATAAACCTTATCAAAACCACCAACTATAAGCCTCTTTAGGTGAAGCTCAAGTGCAATTCTAAGATATAAATCCATATCGAGCGCATTGTGGTGGGTTATAAATGGTCTTGCAGTAGCACCACCGACAACTGTATGCAATACAGGAGTTTCAACCTCTAAGAATCCTGCATCCCCAAGATAATTTCTTATCTCACGAATAATCTGTGAGCGTTTGATAAAAGTATCCTTTACATCAGGATTTGTCATTAAATCAACATATCTCTGGCGGTATCTCATATCGGTATCACGAAGACCGTGGAACTTCTCAGGTAGCGGCAACAACGATTTTGATAAAAGCTTTAAGCTACTTGCGTGAACAGAAATCTCGCCACGTCTTGTTCTGAAAACTTCACCCTCAACACCTATAATATCGCCGATGTCCCAGTTTGACATTGAAGCGAAAAACTCTTCTCCCAGCTCGTCCTGCTTTAAGTAAACTTGAATACGACCACTCGCATCAGCAAGATCTAGAAAATTTGCTTTACCCATATCTCTCCAGGCCATAATTCTGCCAGCAAGACAAACAGGCTTTCTCTCATCAGTTTTCTCAAACTCTTCTTTGACTGCCGCCGCTCTGTCGGTTGCATCAAAAGAAGTCACCAAATATGGATCGGCTCCGCTATCTTTTAACTTTTGGAGCTTGTCTACTCTTATCTGTAAAATTTCCGATAACTCTAAATTTTCGTTTTGTATATCACTCATGAATATCTCCTTTTATAAGTGAAGGCGGACGGAATACCGTCCGCCTTATAGTCGGTTATATTTAATTATTTGCCAATCTTTAGTATTTTATATTTTGCAATACCACCTGGCGTTTCAACTGAAACAGTTTTACGAACCTTCTGTCCGAGCAGCGCTTTTCCAACTGGTGACTCATCGCTAATTTTGCCGTTTATCGGATCTGCTTCTGTGCTGCCTACAACAAAGTAGGTAACTTCTTCATTAAACTCAACATCCAAAACACGAACTTTACTTCCGATAGAAACAACATCTGTTGAAATCTCATCTGCATCTATAATCTTCACGTTTTTAAGCATCGCCTCAACTTCTGCAATCCTCGCTTCGACCATCGCCTGTTCATTTTTCGCTTCATCGTATTCGCTATTCTCTGAAAGATCGCCAAAGCTTCTCGCAACTTTAATCTTTTCAGCAATATCCATTCTCTTCTCAGTCTTTAAATATAGAAGCTCAGATTCGAGCTTTTCAAGTCCTTCAGCTGTTAAAACAGTATGCTTAATCATCAAACGTCTCCTTTGTAAAACAAATAAAATGAGGATCATCGCCCTCATAACCCTTATATTATAGTAAACTTTACAAGCTATGTCAATAGTTTTATATCTTTGCTCTTATATTTTTCCCCATTATATACAAAATATCTAGCAGACATCTTACAAAGCTTCTCTGCATTACCCCATTCATAAAGAAGCTGCAAAAGATAAAAATCGTCAATACCTTCTATGTATAAATGTTTATAGTCATCGCCTGCAACTCCAACTGGAACGATATTTTTCTCTCCAAAAGGTGCGAAAATCTTTTCTGTAGCAATTCTTGCATCGCCATCAAAATCAATAGCACATGCGCAAGGCTCAACTTCTCTGTCCAAAACCGTAAGTACTATACCCTCCTCATAAAGCAACCGTTCCTTTAAACGATAGTATGGGTAGACATTATTTGTAATTACCTGAACACTCGAGCACTCAAGTGCAATTCTATAGGCCTTGTCTAAAAAAGCTCCATTTTTATCACATATAGTTACTCTCTTATCATTACTTCTGCTCAAAAACTTCATCGCTAGATCCGCCGCTAAATTGCATCTTAGCATTTTTGGTTTTGCAATATACCTCTCAAACTCCGGCAGCAGAGAAACTCCTGATGTAACAGCTAATCGATTAAAAGCTACACCACATAACTTCTTCACCTCTTGCATATCCTTATAGGTATATTCTCTATTTGAAACAACCTTGTAGTAGCACCCATTTTTATCACCGCAGAGAAAAACCTTTGGTTTTCTCAAAAACAGCAGATTGCCATACCATTTTTTTTGGAGGGTTAAAACAGTAAACAAAATAATCACCTCTGCAAATATATATTGCAAAGGTGAAAAATTATGCTATATTATCCAATAAGTTTAAGTGAATTTAGTATTTCAATAGCTCTTATAAGCTGCGGGTCATTTGTCTCATCGAGCAGTTCAAACCTACCCTCTTCTTCCGCAGTCAAAATCACTTCATAATCAGGAGCTACTCCAACACCGTTGAAAGTAACACCACTTGCAGGTGCAACAACTGCAACTGAATACTCAATAGCACTACCATCTGATAGAGCAACTACCTCTTGCATGACCCCTTTACCATATGTCGTCTCACCTATAAGACTTCCATAGTTAAAATCTCTCATAGAAGCCGCAAAGAGTTCAGCAGGCCCTTGTGTCTCTTTATCTATGATAACAGTTATCGGCAGATTTGTAAGATTTGGATCTGAGCTATATAACGTTTCGGTAATTCCATTTTTATCTGTGGCATAAAGTAGCGCACCTTCTGGAAGCAATAGATCTGCAAATGCAGCAGCAATTTCAAAGCTACCACCGGTGGTATCTCGAATATCAATAACAATACCCGAAACCCCACTAGACTGAAGCGCTGCAACAGCATCTTCAAACTGCTCATAAGCCGCTTCATTAAAGCTTGTTATCTTTATATAACCGTTTTCTGAGAGCTCACCCATAGTTCTGTATTCAACATAGCTATTAGGCATAGCTCGTCTTGTGAGTGTAATAGTTTTATCTTCGCCATCTCGACGGTAGGTAATAGTAAGTGCAGAGCCTGCCTCACCACTCATAAGTTTTCTCGCTTCTGTCTCTGTCATAAGAGCTGTATCGCTCTCTGAAATAGCAACTATTAGGTCTCCGTTAGTTATTCCTTCGATAGCGGCAGGAGTTTCCGGTATAACCGACATAACAGTGAGGTATCCGTTTGTTTCGTCTTTTTGCCAGCTAAGCCCAATTCCTATCTCATAACCGCTTCTCTCGACCAAAAAGCTCTCATACTCTTCAGCCGTAATATACCTTGAATATGCATCATTTAACCCTCTGATATACCCAGTTGCTAGCATATCATTTAAATATTTCTCATCGATTGTGCCTATAAAATCCTCTCGAACTTCAGCATCGATTTCCGATATCTGGTCATACATATTCTCGCGTTCTCCAAGATTATTTACCATATCGTTAAATCTATTCATCGCGAACATCATTGTCAATGTGAAGGTAAAGGCGGCAACTATTGCCATAAGGCCAATAACCACCCCTACCGATATTTTTTTGCTCATCTAATAAATTACCTTCTTACCTTTAAAAATAACTAAGTGGGTTTACATGCTTTCCATCTACCCAAATTTCAAAATGAAGATGCGCACCAGTCGACCAACCAGTACTACCAACATAACCTATCGTATCTCCTCTAGTCACAGTATCACCTGACTGCACATTAAAACTACTTAAATGTGCATAAAGAGTATAGTTTCCGCCACCATGGTCGATTAGAATATGGTTTCCGTAGCCATATGAATAGCTTCTTATATAGACAACTTTACCGGTATTTGCAGCTGAAATATCTGCTCCATATATAGCCTCTCCACGTGAATTATATCCGCCGATATCAAATCCCGTGTGGAAGTCATACACTCCATATATATATCTATCTCCATAATATGATGTAATATCACTTTTATCCCATCTCTGAACAGGCCAGTAATACTCACCACCGACATAATCTTCAAGACCGCCACCAGCAGCAACAATAGCCGCTATTTCGTCCTGATTCTTCTTCATCTCCTCTTGTTTTTCAAGAGTTTCAGCTTCATTTTGCTCAATATTAAGTTCTATCTGCTCTTGTAGAGCCTCTGCCTCTGCTTGTTTTGTACCAAGGCTCGCAGTTGTCACTTCAAGATCTAAAACCACCTGCTCAAGCTGTGCCCTATAGCTATCAAGTTCAGCCTTTGCAGTTTCAAGTAAAGCAAGGTCACTTGCTAGAGAATTCAAAAGCTCATCGTCAGACTCCGCTACAGCTTTCGCGAGGGTTGTCCCCATTAGAAAATCTTGAAACGATGTGACACCTAAAAAGAGTGAAACAAGCGAGTTCTCCTTGCCCATATAAGACTGACGAAGTCTGCTTTTATAATCTTCGTAATTATTGTCTATAACAATATTTAAATTATCAATTTCCGCTATTTTGATCTCGATGTTCTTCTCAGTTTCCTCTATAAGCTGCTCATTTATTGAGATTTTCTCCTCTAGAGCAGCAATTTCAAGGCGGAGGTTTTCAATAATTATCTCTTGTGCATTCTCCTGATCACGAAGCGCCTCACCTTGCTTTTTTAGCTCTTCAAGCTCGTCGTTTATTGACTCCCATTGCTCCTGAAGTTCAAGCAGTTTATCGTGATCATCCTCTTCCTCTTCTTCAGTTACTTCTGAGTTTGTCTCACCCGACTCATCATCGTTTAAATCAGTCGCCATAAAAACGCTATTTGCCCCTAAAACCGCAAAAGCTAAAAATACAGCCAAAAATTTACGTCTAATAGTTATTTTTTTCATAATTTTACCTCTAGCTTATAGCTAAACCTTTAAATGCCTACTTATTGAGAACAAGCTTATTGCAGACCCAATAATCGCACCGGAACCTAAAAATCCTATAGTCAGAACCGGCAACATCTGCGAAAGCTCAACTAGTTTTAAGTCCACCATGCCAAACAGGCTCATTCCGCTAGTATTAATATATTCGATAAGCCCTACATATACACCTGAAACCACTCCAAGTGCTATTGCTGCCGCTAATAAACCAAGAAACATTCCTTCTATTATAAAAGGCAATCTGATAAAACTGTTTGTAGCACCAACATATTTCATAATGTTTATTTCTTTTCGCCTTGCATACATAGTTAGCCTTATTGTATTTGTAACGATAATAAGTGCAATTAAAACCATCGCTACCCCAATGCCAATACCTGCGTATGTGACTGTATTTCTAATACTTAAGATAGACTCTGCAAAATCGATAGGCGCTGAAATCTCTTCAATTTCCGCTCTACCCTCAATCTCTGTCACAAACTCTGCCATAAGCGACACATCTGTAAGCGTTATACTAAACGAGTTCGGGTATGGATTATCATCTTCAAACCTGTCAAGAAGATAGGCTTCATCGCCAAGTCTTTCACGCTCAAGCTCTAGTGCATCATCTTTTGAAATATATGTAAGTACCGCTACATTCTCAAAATCTCTTATGTAATTTGAAAATGTTGTTATCTCATCGCTTGAAACTTCATCTTTTAAAAAGACAAACAGTTCGTTCTCATTTTCAATCTCACCTATAAGTAGATTAACATTCTGCGAGATAACAATAGCAACTCCAAAAATTATGTAACAACAGGTAAGAACTCCTATTGAAGCTATAGTCATAAGCTTGTTCTTCAAGAGATTGCGAAAACCCTCTTTTAAGAGGTAGCCAAAGCTGTTAATGCTTCTATTTTTCACCTTTAGCATCCTCCTTGCTATCAGCAGCTATTTTACCATGGTCGATAATGATTATCCTACCATCAAACTTGCTGATAAGTTCATGCTCATGGGTAACCATAATAACCGTCGTCCCCATATCATTGAGCTTGCGGAGCAGGTCTACTATTTCAAAGCTTAGTTTTGGGTCGATATTACCAGTCGGCTCATCTGCAACAATAAGCTTCGGCTCGGTAACTATAGCCCTCGCTATTGCAACACGCTGCTGCTCACCGCCTGAGAGTTGCCGCGGATACCTTCTTGCCATCGTTCCCATTCCGACAAGCTCAAGTGCATTAAGCACTCTTTTTCTAATCTCTCGACCAGGAACACCGACTATCCAAAGTGCAAAGGCAACATTTTCATAAACTGTCTTTGATTCGATAAGTCTAAAGTCTTGAAAAACAACCCCCATAGTTCTTCTAAAATACGGAAGTTTCCTCTTCTTTATTTTTGGCAGGGTAAACCCATTGATGGAAATCGTACCCTTCGAGGGTTTTTCTTCTGCCATCATCATCTTTAAAAATGTGCTTTTACCGGCACCACTGTAGCCGAGGACAAAAACAAACTCCCCGTCTTCAATTTTTAATGATACATCATCAAGAGCATAAACTCCTGAAATATAAGACTTCGAAACGCCTTTAAATTCTATCACTATTTCACCTCAAAACGCGGGGAGCATATATTAATATTTAATCGGATTTGACGAAAGATACTTCTTAACCATAAGCGCCACTTTGAAGATAATCGCATGGTCAAACTCACGAAGATCAAGTCCCGTCAATTTTTTAATCTTTTCTAGTCGGTAGACAAGGGTATTTCTGTGAACAAACAGCTTTCTGCTCGTCTCCGAAACGTTTAGATTGTTTTCAAAAAACTTCTGTATCGTAAAGAGTGTTTCACTATCAAGACTTTCAATGCTTCCCCTCATGAAAACCTCTTTTAAATACATATCACAAAGGGTGGTTGGCAGTTGGTAGATAAGTCTTGCGATTCCAAGATTTGAGTAGTTTATTATAAGTCTCTCATTATCGAAAACCTTACCAACTTCAATAGCCATCTGCGACTCTTTAAAGCTCTTAGCTAGATCTTTAATTGTATCAACAACAGTTCCAATACCTATTACGACTTTAATCATATATTCACTTGCCAAAGTATCAACAATACTGCGCGCAAGCTTTTCAACATCTTTGTTTTCTATGCTGCTCTTAATCTCTTTAACAATCAGGATATCACTCTCTGAAACGGTAAAGATAAAGTCCTTTTGCTTATCTGGGAAAAGATTTTGCAATACATCAAAAGCTGATATATTGTTTGAGCTCACTACTCGCACAAGTAAAACAACCCTCGATATATCATTGTTAAAATGAAGCTCACGAGCCTTGACATAAATATCACTTGGAAGAATATTATCAAGAATAACATTCTTAATAAAGTTTCCTCGATCAAACTTTTCGTCATAAAAGTTTTTAACACCAAGTAAAGCTACTGCCATAATACCAGTCAGCTGTTTTGCTGTATCGTCTTCACCATCAACAAAAACGCAAAATTCCGGCGCCTGTGGAGAGCCGAATGCTTTATATGTCATTCCACCGATTTTAATAACTGACGACAGAGTATCAAAAGCAGAAAGACTTATATTTGAATCAACTTCGCCAATTTTCGTAAGTTTAGTGCAGGCAATAACAGTTGAATTCTCATCGAGCACACCAAGTACTCTGTTGGTCGATTCTCCCATCTGATGAATCATAGATTGAAACACTCTGTTTGACATATTAGCAGCTCCTCAACAACAGTTTAGTAAAATTCTACAAAAATAAATTGTCTTTTATACTATTCTACATATTATTTAGTAAAAATGCAATATAAATTTATAAAAAAATTTATTTTTTCGTCTTTTATACCTATTTTGCCCATTTTCACTGCTATATTTCACTAATTTTCCCTATTATTATCATCAAATTGACGGAGGAAATGCAAGTAAACTAGTTCATATTTATAGCTTACTAGTTAAATGTGAATAAATTATGTTTTTTTATTAACCAAATGATTACAATTTCGACTTAATCGACAAAATATCCTCTTCTCGAAGTTTTAGTACCGCTCCCTCTTCTAAATCATCTGGAAGCATAAAATCACCTATAGCTATACGATGAAGAGAGGTGACAGAGAAACCGTACTTTGAAAACATCCTTTTTATCTGATGATAAAGCCCTTGCCTTAAAACAACTCTACAGCTATTTTGCGAAATCCTTATAAAATCGGCTTCCAGCAATTTTTTCCCATTAAGCACCATACCAGATTTAAAATCATCTTCCACTTCATCTGTTATCGGCTTGTCCACAGTTACAATATAACTTTTATCAACATGCTTTTTCGGCGACAGAATATCATGTGCAAAATTCCCATCATCTGTAATCAATAATAGGCCGGTACTGTCCTTATCAAGACGTCCGGCCACAAACAAATTTTTTCTATTAATTTCCGATGGTAAAATATCCAAAACGGTTTTGTCTTTATTATCCTTTGTAGCAGACACTACCCCACGAGGTTTATTCAGCACAAAATAGCGAAACTGCTTATAACATACCCTCTCACCAAGATAGGTAACCTCGTCGTTATCGGTATCTATCGCCATATCATGCTTTGGTGTTACACCGTTTACCTTGCAATTTGAAATTTTCTTTTTTATCTCTTTTCTACTCCCAAATCCCATATTTGAGAGCAGCTTATCAATCCTTATCTTCAAATTAACTCCTTTTAAAAAACTGATCCTTGCGTCTGCGGAGATTCAATAACCGGCATCGGATCTGCTATCGGCGCCGGATCGACTATAGGTGCTGGGTCAACTATAGGTGCTGGGTCAACTATCGGCGTCGGATTTTCGATACTAGGTATCGGAGTTGCACCCTCTATCGGATCGATCAAAAGCTCATCTTCACCGCCACCGGTAATCTCCGTCTCATCGGTATCCTCAACATTTTCTATATTCTGCTGCTCATCATCTGTTAAATCTGTCTCATTACCATCAGTCGAACCATCTTCAACCTCTGTACTGTTCAAAGAGCCATTCGCCCGTATATATGTTATAAATCCATTACTTTGCGAGCTCGATATATCTCCACCGATAACCACTCCATCGAGTATCAGAAGATTAAGACAAACTTCAGGCTCTTCCCCTAGATAGTTTAGTATGAGATGCCTCTCAAGCATAACTCGCTCACCGCGATAATCCCACAGGTCATAACCACCGTCAACTTGAAGTTCGTTGTAACTGTGGTATATCGCATCAAACTCATCAGGGATTTTAACAATCTGCGAGTCGATAAACTCGGTCTCATATCCAAGCTCACTAATAAACTGCTCCGTCGACACGGCTTCTTTATCTCCACCCATCGAAAATATAAACGCAATCACCCCAAAAACAATCACAAAAGCCGCAGACACCATCATCAAAAATTTTTTGTCTATCTTAAAATTCACAAAAAACATACTCTCACCTCAAGATAAGAATATGTTTTAAGTTTTAAATAAATGCTTTATTTCATCTTTTTAATTTTTTTAACTGCCGCAGTTGCAGCAACCATACCCTCGTATGTCGCTTTTGCAACCTGCTTTATCCCCTTAATACAATCGCCGATTGCATAAAGCATAGGCAGTGAAGACTCAAACTCATCATACACGACAAGCAAATCTCCCTCTGTCTCAATTCCAACTTTTTTCGCAAAATTAACACTTCCAGCAGTACCAGTTGCTATGAAAAGTCCTGAAACAGAGTATTTCTCATCGCCACATAAGACAGTATCGAGGGTGAGTTCTCCAGAAACCTCTGTAATTTTATCTTCTATAATACGAATATTTTTTGCAACTTCATTTTTATCGAATAAAATCTCATCACCGTTTGTGAAAAGCAAAACTTCTGTGCAGATATTTGCAAGATAAGATGCTTCTTCAAGCGCAAACTCTCCGCCGCCAACAACTCCTGCAACTTTACCGCGGTAGAAAAAGCCATCGCAGGTAGCACAAAACGATACACCTTTACCTTCAAACTGCTTTATCCCTTTTATTGGGGGCAGAAGATGCTTATTGCCTGTTGCAATTATAACCGAGCGAGCTTCAAACTCACTGTTTTTCGCCTTCACTTTAAATATATTCGTTTCAAAATCACACTCAAGATCTAAAACTTCATCATTTACAAGTTCCACCGATAGTTCACTTAACTGTCGATATCCGACCTCGAAAAGTTCTTTTCCCGAAACAGCACCAGCTCCATAAAAATTCTCAATCATATGAGCTTTTAAAAGTGCGCTCTCACCTTTATCAACAACTACAACCGAAACTCCTGCGCGCTTTGCATAAATAGCTGCAGAAACTCCGCCAGGCCCAGCACCTATAATTAAAAGATCATACATAAAACTATTTCTCCCTATTTGATCGTCGCCCGTGCAAGCTTCTCAAGTAGTCCAACAAACGGTAGGAATAGAGCCGTCACAGCAACATTGAATATCGTGTGGAAATTCGCTATTCCACCCGCATCAACAACATCATTCCAGAATTTAAACCCAACCGTATACTGGAAAATATAAATAGCTGCAATAAACACAAGCGAGCCTATAATATTAAAGTACAGATGCACCATCGCCGCTCTTTTCGCATTCTTTTTAGCTCCTATTGAAGCTAACATAGCGGTTATACATGTACCTATATTTTGTCCCAAAATTATCGGAATAGCCGATGCGTATGTTATAGCACCTGTAGAGCTTAGCGCCTGCAACATACCAACAGAAGCCGATGAGCTTTGAACAACCGCGGTAACAATAGCACCAATTACAATTCCTAAAAGTGGATTTGTGAAGGTTGCAAAAAGATTCGATAGCGCAGGATCTCCCCTTAGCGGATAAACCGCATTTTCCATAACCTCAAGGCCGACAAACAGCACTCCAAATCCTACAAGAGCAATACCCAAATTCTTTCTTCTTGTTGTTTTCGATAGGATAAAGAAGAAGATACCAATTATTGCAAGTATCGACGAGAGATTATCGGTATTTAAAAATTTAAGAATAAAAGTGTCACTATCAAGAGTCGACAGTCTTATAATCTGCGCTGTTACAGTTGTACCGATATTCGCACCCATTATAACGCCAATACCCTGCTTTAAATTTAAAAATTTCGCATTGATTAGTCCAACAACAATTACAGTTGTTGCCGATGAGCTTTGAATTAGCGCCGTAACAATAGCTCCAAAAAGAATACTTAAAAAAACGTTACTTGTAAACTTCCGAAGCGTATCTTCAAGTTTACCCCCAGCGAGATGCTCAAGCGAGTTCGCCATAATTGTCATTCCATATAGAAATAACGCAAGTCCTCCGAACAGTCTAATAAAACTGTAAATATCCATAAATTCCCCCATGATTATATATATTAATAATATTTTAACACGATAAGGAATTAAAATAAAGAAAAATATCAAAATTTGTAAAAAAAACTATTTCACTCACCATTTCGCTCTTATTTCAGCCAATACAACAGAAATAAGTGAGAGCACCGCTGCAAGATTAACTGCGGCCATCGCAGAATTTAAGATATCGCTAATCATAAACACCCTTGAAACCTGCATCATCGCTCCAACCAACACAAAAGCGGCAAAAACTACCCTAAAAAGTAAAACTAAACGCCGACCACCAAGATATTCAGCAGCCCTCTCACCATAAACACTCCACCCCGTTATACTCGATATAGCAAAAAACACCATAGAAATAGCAAGCAGATACCCTCCAATATCGCCAAAAGCACTTACAAAACTATTATTTGTGGCAACAATACCTGTAGCACCGCCATAAAACCCACCTGACATAAGCGTCGCAAACGCTGTCAGCGAGCAGATTAAAATCGTATCAAAAAACACCTCAAATATCCCCCATAACCCTTGGCGAACAGGGTTCTTACAATCGGCAACACCATGAATAATTGGCGATGACCCAAGCCCTGCCTCATTTGAGAAGATACCGCGTGAAACACCATATCGCACCGCTAGAAAGGCAGACCCACCAGCCCCACCTCTAAATGTAAATGCCCCTTTAAGTATCTCATCAACTACCACCGGCATCTCTTTTATATTCACAACAACAATATAAAAGCTACAAACGATATACAGAAGCGAAATAATTGGCACAACAACGCTATTTATCATAACAACCCTTGAAACTCCACCAAATAGAAGATAAAACACAACAGCCGCGAGCGCAAACCCTACCACAAAAATCGGTATATCAAAACTTTCAGATATTATTACAGCCGCTGTGTTGCTCTGCGCTAAATTTCCAATACCAAAAGAGGTGATTACCGTTAAAATCGAAAAACAAACCGCAGTTTTTTTCTTATTAAGACCTCTCTCGATATAAAACATCGGTCCCGCTCTGTATTCATCGCCTTTTTTCACTCTGTATTTCACCGCAAGCACTATTTCTGAAAACTTAAGGGCCATGCCAAAAAAGGCAGCAACCCATATCCAAAACAGAGCCCCTGCGCCACCCGCTGCAATAGCGGTAGAAACGCCTGCAATATTGCCAACACCTATAGTGCCTGCAAGTGCAGTAGCCACAGCTTTAAAAGATGAGATACCACCTTTATTTTTACTTTTACCTATTCCACAACAAACTTCTTTTAGCGATGTTGCGAAGAACCTAAACTGAAAACCCTTCAGTTTAACACTCACAAATATACCGCAAAAGAGTATTAGTATAACTGAAAAACTACTTGCAACATCAGCTATTAATTCCACTATCTCCACTCTCTTCATCAGTAAAGTCTATAACAATACTAATGCAGCAGGTGGTTTTAATATTCTTTTTTTACAAGCGAACCTCTTCTGCTTTTAAATTATCTTTTGGGCTGAAAATCACAAACCCTGTAATCGCAACTGCCAAAATAACCGCAAGATAGATTAAAACCGACCGAACACTACCGAAATAGTCTATTATGTATCCTCCAAAGAAGTTTGAAATAATCCTTGAAAAACCATTCATCGAAAGTGAAACAATCATCTGCCCTCTAGCTGAAAATTCGTTTGGCAGCTTTTCATTTATGTATTTTATACCGGATATAAGTCCAAGACTATATGTATACCCATGCAAAATCTGCGAAAAAATCCCGACAGCAGGATGGGTTGCAAAAAACATAACTACCCACCGAATAAGAGAGAGTACCGCAGCCGTTAGAAGTAAATTCTTTGCTCCAAATCTTTTTATCAGCTTTTCAAGGAAAAACAGAAATGGTATCTCAAAGGCAGCGCCTACAAAAAACAGCACACCCATAGTTGATAGCCCAATACCTATAGATTCATAATATAGCACAGCGTAGTTTATAAAAAAGTTCGAGCAGATACCTAATGCAAAAATAAGTATAAGCACAAGAATAATTTCTCTGTTGTTAATAATTTTAAATATCGAAACCTTATTTTCTTTTTTAACTTCACCTGGAATTTTTGGCAAGAACAAACTAACTATTAATATAGCTAAAAGAAGCACACCAAGCATAATAAATATACTTGCTGCATTAGTCTGAGCAAAGCCTCCTGCCAAAAGCGAGCATACCATATACCCAATTGCTCCCGCAAGACGCATGTGCCCATAGCTGTGTCCTAGATTTTCACTCTCACTAACAGTCAGTGTTTCGCACATCGTAACAACAATAGTTGTCAAGAAACTAACTACCGAAATTGTCACAATAAGCGACATATAACTCCTGCTCTGCGAGGCAAGTATTGCAAAGACAAGCATAGATATAAGCTCTATTTGAAAAACACGAACTTTGTTCTTGCTTTTGTCGGCAATCGTCCCCATAAACACCTGTAAAAACACTATCAAAACATACCCGATTGTCGTGACTACTCCAATTTCTGAAGCCGAGAGCCCAATAGATCCTAGATATGCCACTAGATAGTTTGAAAATACTGCGAATATAGAAAATATAAAGAAATTTAGCGCATAAAAAGGAACCGCTTCTTTTGTTTTTCTCATAAAACACCTCATTATTTTTTTGTAGCACCGAAATTCGCTTTTTAAAGTTTCCTGTTTTAGTTTTTTTACATCTATTCTCTCTATGCAACTATCTACTACCTACTAATACCGTTAAAAGCGGCATCCATCTGCACAAAAACCACAGCTAAGAATAACAGAGCACTTCTATGCCGCATGCCTATCGCTCTAGATACTCAATAATTTTATCGAGCACCTTTTCTCTGCACCCTACCTTTTTATGATAGTCAGAAGCCTTCTCACCCATTTCTAAAATTTGCTCTTTATCTAAATTAATTAAATACTTCAAATTATCAGCAAGTGCCTTTTCATCCCCAGAAGGTGAGCAAACTCCACATCCAATCTCATGTATAAGGTCTGCAGCAGCTCCATTCATCGCAACACAAAGTGGCTTTCCAGCCGCAATGTACGAAGAGATTTTAGCAGGAATAGTCAAGTCAAAATTATCTATATCCGCCATAGTTGCAATCATAGTATCGGCAATATCAAAAAACTTCGGCATATCCAAAGCATCAAAGCTTCCCACAAAATCGATAAATTCGCAAAGCCCTCTGCTCTCCACCTCCGCTTCAAGCTCACCTCTCGACATCCCATCCCCAACTACAATAAGCTTAAAGTTTTCAATACCCTCGTTTTTGAGAATTTCTACCGCCGAAATAGCAGTTGGCAGCGACTGTGCAGGTGAGAGATTTCCTGTAAAAACAATATTAAAACTATCCTTATACCTCAAAACAAGCTGCTCATCACTTTTCTTTTCAGTGTAAAAATCTTCACAGTACTGGTGTATCACCTCAACCTGTTGACTCTCCTTGAGATAGCTTTTCATATAATCTTTGCACTGCTCCGATAAAACAATAAGTTTCTCAGGTTTTCTGTATAGATACCTTGAGTATGCAAAGGCAATTTTCCGAAGAAATTTGTTTTGAACATCTAGAACGGTAAAAAGATTTTCAGGCCAGATATCAAGAACATAAACCGTCCGCTCAACCCTTTTAACCCTACCTAGAAAAAGACCTGCCCAACCCATCATAACAGGTGAGGTTTGGTAGATAAAAATTTTATGATACTTTTTAAACAACACTCGTGGAATATTAAGCATCGAAGTAAGCGGATACCATATATAATTTAAAAAAATGCGAAGTGATGAGTTGTTTCCCCGCGGAATCTCTCCGCACCTATAAACATCCGCTCCGTTATAGCTCTCTTTTCTCTTTTTAAAGTAGCCGTATCCTTTATAAAAACTCCCACTCGGGTAGTTTGGTATACCGCAAAGAACATCAACTTTATACCCCTTCTCGATAAACCCTGTCGCAATATCATTTATCCGAAAGTTTTCAGGGTAGAAATGCTGTCCCACAATAAGAATTCTCTTATCCATCTTTTCTCCATACCATTTTATTTACAACCGAAACATATCCCGAAATTATATTCACAACTTTAGTACTTACATTTTCATCTGTATAATCGGGAACTGGTGTTGCTATATCGCCATTTTTTCGCATCATAACAGCTGTTTCCACTGCACGCAAAACACTATCCTTATCTATGGAACCAAGCATAAAAGCCCCTCTGTCCATAGCCTCAGGTCGCTCGGTACTTGTCCTTATGCAGACCGCTGGAAAACAGTTGAAATAAGCCGATTCCTCAGGCAGAGTGCCGCTATCAGAAACAACGCAAAAGGCATTCTTTTGTAGCGCATTGTAGTGCGAGAAGGAAAACGGATCTAAACTTCTTACATTTTTATCAAAAATAAATCCCTCTTCTTCAATTTTATTTGCACTACGAGGATGGGTCGAGTAGATAACAGGCATATCATAATACCGTGCAAGCTCGTTTACTGCTTCCATTAACGATCGAAAGTTTTTACCGATATCGATATTCTCTTCCCTATGTGCTGAGAGCAGAATATATCTGCCTTTCTCAAGGCATAGTTTATCTAAAACGTCGCTGTTCTCAATTTTATCGATATTCGAAGAGAGCACCTCAGCCATCGGTGAACCAGTTACAAAAGTTCGCTCTTTAGCACAACCTTCTGCATTTAAATACCGCCTTGCATGCTCAGAGTAGCAAAGATTAACATCCGCTATATGATCAACTATTCTGCGGTTTGTCTCCTCAGGCAGATTTTCATCAAAACAGCGATTTCCAGCTTCCATATGGAAAATCGGAATTTTTAGTCTCTTTGCCGAGATAGCACAGAGAGCTGAATTTGTATCTCCCAAAACAAGCAGCGCATCGGGGCACTCTTCCTGCATAAGCTTGTAGCTTTTTGCAATAACATTACCGATAGTTTCGCCTAAATGCGCTCCAACAACATTCAGATAGTGATCAGGCGCACGAAGCCCTAAATCCTCAAAAAATATTTCATTTAAAGTGTAGTCGTAGTTCTGCCCTGTATGAACTAAAATCTGCTCGAAGTATCTATCGCATTTTTTTATAACTTCTGATAAGCGTATTATCTCGGGACGCGTCCCCACTACCGTCATAACTTTTAGTTTCTTCACCCTAAACCTCCAAAAAATAAGTATCCGGCTTGTCCTTATCGAGCAGTTCATTGCACCAGATAACCGTCACTAAATCATTTTCGCCTGTATTTACAATATTGTGGGTATACCCTGGCGGTATATCAACCACCTGAAGCTTATCGCTTGATAGTTTATACTTGATAATCTCACCACTATCTATTTTGCGAAAATTAACCTCACCACTCCCCGAAACTATTAAAAACTTCTCGGTTTTGGTATCGTGCCAGTGGTTGCCTTTCGCAATCCCCGGCTTTGCAACATTTATAGAAACCTGCCCTCTATCGGTCGTTTTCAAAAACTCGGTAAAACTGCCTCTATTATCGATATTCATCTTTAAATCATAGGCAAATTTATCACACGGCAGATAAGATAGATAGGTAGAATAGAGCGACTTTTGCAAAAAGCTCTCAAAATCACAAACCGAAAGTGTTCCCCTCTGCTCTTTAATCATATAAAGGGTATCAACTATCTCGCCGAGTGTCGTCTCCAAAACCCTTTCAACATAGCAGTAGTCACCATCTCTGTTCTCTTTACCGTTAATCGCATTGATAAACTCATCAACAACATCATCGACATAAACAAGACTCATCGGATGATTCCTATCCCGCACTTCTACTTCTAAATCATTTGCAATATTGTGGCAAAAGGTCGCAACAGCGCTATTGTAATTCGGTCTGCACCACTTGCCAAAAACATTTGGAAGCCGATAAATACAGCCACCGCCACCCTCTTCGCAGTATTTTTTTATAAGCTCTTCACCCATTTTTTTACTCTCGCCATAAGGATTTAAAAGCTCTGCTTGAATAGAAGAAGTCAGCAAAACAGTCGGTTTTTCACTGCGAGTATTCAGCACCTCTAAACATTCAGCCAAAAAATCGGCATTTCCCTTTTTAAAGTCCGCCGTATCAACTGGTCGATTAACACCCGCTAGATTACAGAAAAAATCGCACTCTAGAAGCCCTTTTTTTAAATCCGCTGCGCTGTCGCCTAAATCGTATTTAATAATTTCAAAATCAGAGCTTGCTAATAGCCTTGCAATTAAGTTTTTGCCAATAAATCCCGATGAGCCAGTAACTAAAATTTTCATTTAGCCAATACCTCTTTTATATAGTCAAGCTGCAACAGTTTTTCTACAACCTGTTCTTTGTTTAGTCGCTCTGTATTATCTGAGTTATATTCTAAATGACTCTCAAGGTCAATTGAGCCATCATCCATATATTTTGCATAGTTTAAATCCCTGTTATCAGCAGGCACACGGTAATACCCTGGCAGATCAACGCTTTTTGCCTTTTCTTCACGTGTAAGCAGTGTTTCAAACATCTTTTCACCATGTCGAGCCCCAATAACTGAAATATCTGCGTCACTACCCATAACCTCTTTAACAGCCTCTGCTAAAACTCCAACCGTACAAGCTGGTGATTTCTGAACAAAAGTGTCCCCTTGATTTCCATTTTGGAAAGCATAGATAACAAGCTCCACCGCATCTTCAAGGCTCATTATAAACCTTGTCATGTTAGGATCTGTAACTGTTAGGTTTTTGCCACTTTTAATTTGATTTACAAAAAGCGGTATAACCGAACCTCTAGAAGCCATAACGTTACCATACCTCGTAGCGCAGATAGTGGTTTTCTCTGGGTCGATATTCCTTGAAAAAGCAACGACAACCTTCTCCATCATAGCCTTTGATATACCCATAGCATTGATAGGATATGCCGCTTTATCAGTCGATAGGCAGACAATTTTTCGAACTCCAGCATCAGTTGCCGCCTCAAGCACATTTGATGTGCCGAGCACATTTGTTTTCACAGCCTCTAGTGGGAAGAACTCACAAGAAGGGACCTGTTTTAGTGCAGCTGCATGAAAACAAAAATCAGCTCCCCTAAATACATGTTTTATACTCTCCGGCACTCGCACATCACCTATAAAAAATTTAAGTTTATCGTTCTTATAAAAAATTCGCATATCTTCCTGTTTCTTCTCATCTCTAGAAAGGATACGAATCTCTTTAATGTCTGTATCTAAAAATCTTTTTAGCACAGCTTTCCCAAACGAGCCTGTACCACCTGTAATAACAAGAACTTTATCTTTAAACATTCTCTTCTCCTTTATTTTCGCCATCTATTTCGGCAAAAAAGCATATATAAACTAATATTACCACAAAAGACCTTTATCTTCAATTGTAAAACGAAATATTATGTTGTATAATATTATCATAATAATACATCGCGAGGAAATAGATGAGAATAAGAAAGAAAAAATGGGCTTTACCTGAACTTATGGATTGTGGTTTTTATATCCCCGACCCACTAGTCCACAAAAACAACATTAAAAACTGCTTTACAAACCCCACCCTCCCACTTGAGATGGAGTTTGGATGTGGCAGAGGACGCTTTATCTATAAGATGGCAAAGCTTTATCCAAACCGAAACTTTTTAGCAGTCGATATTAAAAACGATATATTAGGATCTGCAAAGCGTGAAATCGAGGAAAACTACCAAAAAAGTCCGCCAAACATCCGCCTTATGGCTTATGATTTAACAAGACTCCCACTGCTCTGGAGCGGCGAGATACTAACTGATCGAATATATCTAAATTTCTCAAACCCATGGCCAAAACAACGACATAAAAAAAGAGCACTCACCCATACAAGGCAACTTGAAAATTACAAGCAGTTTTTAGCTGATGGCGGCGAAGTTATCTTTAAAACAGATGACGACCTCTTTTTTGAAGAAAGCCTTATAAGTTTTAAGGAGGCGGGCTATGAGATAACTTTTATAACTTATGATCTATCAAACCACCCCGAAATAATAAGCCCACCAACCGAGCATCAAGAGGAGTTTGAAGAGAGAGGGATAAAAACGAAATATTTAATTGCCAAGAAAATTTAGACAAAAGAATAAAAATAAATCAAAAACATTACCTGTATACCATCCAAATTAGGTAATGTTTTTTTATGCAAATAGTAAAATTTTTTTATCGCTATTGAAGAGAACGTCTAGCTTTGATATAATTTAAGATAGCGAATTAAAAAACGATTTATTAAACAACAGGAGGAGTAAAAATGTCAGAGAAAAGAAAAATAGTACTCGATGTAGACACAGGCTCGGATGATGCGGTAGCTATAATAGCCGCTGCCCTATCAAAGGATATCGACCTGCTCGCTGTCTGCAGTGTTGCGGGAAACCAGCCGCTTGTAAATACTACTGAAAATAGTCTGCGTGTAGTACAGATGCTCGGTATGGATATACCTGTTTATAAGGGTGTTCAAGGTCCTATGGCCGCTCACCTAAACCCATATCGCCAGAGGGTTAAAAAAATCGCTCCAGCACTTGATGATAATGGAAATCCAATTCGTGTACACGAAGAATATCTAAAACTCCCTGAGGCAAAAAACAAAATTGAAGATATTTCTGCTCCTTTCTACTATATAAACCTTCTAAAAAACACTAAAGAGAAGATAACAATAGTACCTGTCGGTCCGCTAACAAACCTTGCAATAGCTCTGCTAATCGAGCCTTCAATCGTTGATAATATCGAAGAGATAGTTATAATGGGCGGCGGACATCTTGTTCGTAACTCAACATCTGCTTCCGAGTTTAATATCTGGTACGATCCAGAAGCTGCACAGATAGTTATGACTTGTGGCGCTAAAATAACACTCGTACCACTTGATTGTACCCACGAGGCAACCCTTTCACTTGCAAATGCTGAAGAGTATAAAAAATATGGCAAACCAGGTGAATTCGTAGCTGAGATGATAGAGAAGAGATGCGCTGCATACAGAGGCAGCCAGCCGATGGCAACAGATGATGTTGTTGCTGTGCACGATGCTGTTTGTATCTGCTACCTTCTAAACCCAGCAGTTTTAAAAGATGTTCGTCATATGCGAGTTGATGTTGATACATCTGGCGGATTTGGCGACGGACAAACTGTCTGCGATACAAGAACGCTAAATGTTCTACCGAAAAATGCCTATGTTGCACTCGATGGCGACGCAGAACTTTTTGGCAGAATTATAGGCGATATTCTAAAAGAAGCGATGGAGGGTTAAGAGATGAGTACTAAGAAAAAAATCATATTAGATGTTGATACTGGAAGTGATGATGCTGTAGCTATAATGACGGCTATTCTATCACCTGAGTATTTTGATATTCTCGGTATTGTTTCGGTAAATGGCAACCAGCCACTTCCAAACACAACTGAGAACACCCTTCGTGTAGTTGACCTATTAAAATCTGATGTTCCTGTTGTCATGGGCGCTGGTACACCACTTGTAGCAACCCTTGACCCACGTAGAATGATGATTATGGAAGGACACGGAAAAGGCGTTGACGCCGATGGAAACGAAATTCACTATCATGGTGAATACCTTGACACAATAGCTCCATCAATATCAAAAGTTGTCGATGAGAATTATGTAACATGGTATTTAAACACAATTAAAAATGCAGGCGAAAAGGTAACTCTTATACCTGTTGGTCCGCTTACAAACATAGCAATGGTCCTTCGTGCAGATCCTACTATCGTCGATTACATCGAAGAGATAGTTATAATGGGTGGCGGTCATGACCAGAGAAACTCAACATCAGCATCTGAGTTTAATATCTTAATCGACCCTGAAGCTGCTCAAATTGTTATGACTTGCGGCGCTAAGATAACACTTTGCCCACTCGATGCTACCCACAAAGCAAACCTTGAGCCAAAACACTCAAAGATGCTACGTGATATGGGAACAAAAGCAGCGGCATTCGCAGCTGATATGATAGATGAGCGTGTTACAGCATACAATCTAATGCAGCCGCTCCATCGCCCAGATATTGCTCCTATGCACGATGCACTCTGTGTAGCTTATCTAATTGACCCAACTGTTATAACTACCGAATTTATGCGCGTTGATATCGACTTTGGTGGCGGTGTGTCAGATGGCCAAACAATCTGCGACACAAGAACATTCCCAGTTAACCCTAAAAACTGTTATGTTGCACTTGATACAGACGAAGAGAAATTCGCAAATATGATAGTTGATATTTTAAGCCGCGCAAAAGACTAAGCTGTTTATAGAAAATCACAAAAAAAGCGTGGCGGTTTACCGCCACGCTTTTTCACGCATATAACCTATCAATAAGAAAATAGTATTATTATTTTGCATTTTACAAATTATCTGCTATTTTTTCAGTTTATTTTATTGATAAAATGTTTAACTAATATAAAGTAACCAACTAATTTAAATATGCACATACGGTTCATGTAAACTTCCTAATAGATATATTAATTTGCTAAAAAAAATACCGCTAGATTGATGTGTTTTTCTTATAGCCGAAATAGATAAATAAAAATTTTATTCTTGTGTAGCGTACCTATTATATAAAAATATTTGATATGTTATAATAAAAGTAGAAAAAAAGGAGTTTTTCAATGGAAAAATTGGACAAAATTTATGGTTCTTTATTAGCCGCAGCTGTCGGCGATGCAATGGGCGGTGCGACTGAGTGTCGCAGTCGTGATAGAATTTCTGAATATTTCGGCGGCTTTGTCGACGATTTTAAAGATAACCCCGACGACACATTTCTGCGCGGCAAACCAAAAGGCTATCTAACCGACGACTTTTCCCTCGCATACTATACTGCAAAGGCAATAGTTAAAAGCGGTAAAATAGATACCGAGACAGCAAACGATGCCCTCGTAACTTGGAGCAAAACCCAATATTACGATTATGCAGGTCCATCAACTAGAAGGGCCGTGAACGATATAATAGGTATAGAAAATCCCGCTGAGCACTTGGCATTTCTCGTCTGCCAGAACAGCAAATCAACAAATGGTGCCGGCATGAAGATAGCCCCTGTAGGACTTGTTTCAGGCGGCGATATCGACAAGGCAATAGATGATGCAATAATCATGATTTTGCCAACCCATAAAAACGATATAGCAATCTCAGGTGGTTGTGCTATAGCTGCAGCTACTGCTGCGGCTATGAGGGATGATGCAACAGTTGATTCAGTTGTGAAAGCAGCTATTTATGGTGCTGAAATAGGTTATAAAAAAGGTGGCGAAATTGCGCAAAGGCTTGCAGGCCCCTCTGTCTCAAGAAGAATTGCCCTCGCAGCAAAGATAGGCGAGAGTTGTAAGGGAGATATAAAAAAGGCAATTTATGAGATAGGCGAGATAATCGGTAGCGGTCTTATGACTGCCGAAGCAATACCCGCAGCTATTGGCCTTTTTGTAGCGGCAGATGGCGATGCTAAACTCGCAATGCTCGGTGGTGTTAACATTGGCGACGATACAGATACTGTCGCAACAATGGCAGGAGCTGTTGCTGGTGCCTTTTCAGGTGTTGCAAATTTCCCACCACATTGGGCAGAGATGATAGATAGAGAAAACAATATAGATCTCTTAAAACTCGCAGAGGAGTTATGCCAAATATGAGCGGTAAAATCGTAGTAATCGGTGGCGGCACCGTTGACTCATATTTTAATATCGAAAATTGGGCAGAGCTTGGCGATAAAATTTTCGCTAAGGACGGCGGTAGTTATATGGGTGGTACAGTCTTTAACATGGCTGCCAACGCAGCAGGACTTGGAAGCTGTGTCTCGATGCTCGATATAATGAATAAAAACACAACCGATGGAAAGTTTGTCTCTGAGCAGTTTAAAAAATATGGCATCGATGATAGCAATGTTTTGCATGATGACAACGCGATAAATTCAAAAGCGCTTATCATGCTACATCAAAGTGGTGAGAGAGCTATAATCATAGTTGAAGCGATAAGACCCGGAACTGGGCACTTTAATCGTTTTTATGATATCTTAAGCTCTTCCGATGCTATTTATACGATGGTCTCAATAGCCTCATTTTTTGATGATGGACTTGAAATAATTGAAAAACTTGTGCAAAATAGAAAAACCATAGTGCTTGATTGTGATTGCCTCTATGACAATGAACGGCGAATAGAGCTCGCTAAACTAGCTACATATCCAATATTTAATAGCTATAGCTATGATAGATATTCATCTTTGGTCAAAGAAGATGCATCCGCGTATCTTCTTTCTCGAAATGCAAAGGCAGTTATCTGTACAAAAGGTGGTGATGGAGTGACAATATATACAAAAGAAAATACCGTAGATATTGATGGATACAAAGTAAAAACCATCGACTCAACAGGTGCTGGCGACAGCTTTGCCGGAGGATTTACACATGCTATAACAGATGGATATACCCCGATAGAAGCTGCGAAATTTGCAAATGCAGTTGCAGCCCATTCAGTAACATTTATGGGAGCAGTCGGTGGAGTATGCAGTAAAGAAGAAATTTTAAAGTTCATTGAAACACATAGCCAGTCTGTCAAAAACAATTAGGAGGAACTATGGACAAAGCGATAAAAAACCTAAGCGATGCGATAAAAATTGAAACCGTTTCTTATACCGATCCAATGAAAAGAGACTATGCCAAATTTATCGATTTCTCAAATCTTCTAAAAGAGCGCTACCCCAAACTATTCGAAATAATGAACTTTGAGATGGGTTTTGGATACTCACTCACAGGTTGCCTAAAAGGCAGTGATCCTACATTAAATCCGGTTGCATTCATCTCTCACATGGACGTTGTCGCAGTCGAATCAAGTACCCTTGATATGTGGGACTACCCACCTTTCTCAGGCGAAATCACCGATAAATATATCTATGGACGTGGCTCCCTTGATATGAAAAGTCAGCTAATCGCAACAGTTGATGCCTTAAATTCATACATCGAGTCCGGAAAAACCCCAAAAAGAGATGTCTTTCTATTCTTTGGGCACAATGAAGAGGTCCCCTCAGGTCCTGGTGAGGGTGCATTCGGAATCTGCTCTAGGCTACAAGACCTTGGAATAACACTTGATTTTCTCTTCGATGAGGGCGGTGGTGTAGTTACTGGGGATAGATTTGGAATTGATGAAACACTTGGTCTTATTGCCTGCAACGAAAAAGGATATACCGATATTATCCTATCTTCAAAAAGTGCAGGTGGCCATGCATCAACCCCACCCCCAAACACAGCTCTCGGCCTTGTCTGCAAAGCAGTAAGTCTTGTTGAAGAAAATCCTCTTCCACCACATCTCAATGAGGTTGCAAAAATCTTTATTGAAGAGCTCTCAAAGCTCTCCGGCAAGAAGTTTGCAAACGAGCACGAAGCAGTTGACCTTCTCCTTCAAAACAGCTATACTGCAGCCCTTGTGAAAACCACTTTCGCAGCAACGAAGGCAGAAGGATCTCCATCACACAACATCCTACCTGAAAAGGCATACGCACTGATAAACTGCCGCCTTGCACCGCACAACAACTTAGCCGAACTTGAAAAATATCTAAACAACCTTGTTCCAGAAGGTGTTGAAATTGAGCTCACCTATGCATCAGAGGCTTCTGCAATAAGCCCTGTTGGCGAATTTTATTACAACGCTATAGCTGATTCAATAAAAGAAACAATGCCTGGAATTAAACCAATGCCATATACTATGGTCGCTGGCACCGACTCAAAAAAGTACTCACCTGTCTGCAAAAACATCTATAAATTCTCACCTCTAATTTCACAAAGTATCGATTACGGTACGATACATTCAAACAACGAAAGATTAGAAATTGAGAGTTTCAAGATAGCTATAGAATTTATGAAAACGCTTATAGGAAAAGTAGCATTCTAAACCCTGTAAGCATATGCGGCACAAACTTTGAAAACAATAGAAGACTATCAAACCTGCTAATTTAGCATAAATCAAAAAAGAGTGTGATATTATCACACTCTTTTTTATCTGCATAATTCGGTCAAGCTATATCATCTTTATATACCTGCTCCATCCTGCTAATCTATACTGTTTTCCCTTTTCTGTACCGTTCATCGATCTATAATTCTATTAATAATTTCAATAGTTTATAATTGTTCTTTATCTACAAATTCCTCATCGTTACAAATTTTATTTATCTATTTTAATTAGCAGCATTATAATTTTATTTATCTGCAAGTGTCGTCACGCCATTTAAAACATCTCTCTCGATTATCTCGCACATTTTAGGTATCTCTTCAAAACAAGGGCTATGTGCCGATTCTGCAAATGTATAAAACCCACAAACAGGCGCATCTATAACCTCTGCGTAATCTTTCGCTAGTGAATATGACACCTGAATATCATATAGTCCATGAAATATGTAAACTGGAACTTCAAATTTGCTGTAAAGTTTCATTAAATCTAATTTATAAATATCATCCCAAAGTGAGCTGAGTGAAAAGGTAATACCGTGAACATAATTTATTTTTTCACGGATAGTATATTGTCTGAAATATAAAAGCTCTTTAAAAAGACTTGCTATAGCCTTCTCATTTCGCATATACCCAACTCCGAGCTGATCTAAAAGACTGCATCTTATTGTATTTAGATATTTAAAATCGCTCTCACCACGCCGCACACTCTCATGTTTTCGCAGTCTGCGTTTCCTCCACCTACTACCTGCCTTTTCAAGCTCATCCAGCATATATTCATATCCCAACTGCTCGCTCTTTGCAATATTCACAACCTGTCCAATTCCAATAAAAGCATAATAAAGTTGCGGCGAATTAGATATCGCCATAACACCGAGCATACTCCCAAAAGAATGCCCCATAAGATACACCTTCTCTTTCCTAAACCGCTTGAGAAGATATTCTGTTAATTCAATAGTATCATAAAGTAGCTGCTGAATATTCATGCTGCTTTTATCCATATTTTTATCGTAGGATATACCACTTCCGCGTTGTTCCCACCAGCAGACTGTAAAATACTTATCAAGTCCTGTTGGATAAAGATGATTGAATGTCACTTCGGGCGATCCTGGCCCACCGTGCAAAAAAAGAAGTATCGGCTTATCTTCACTTCCTTCCTGAATGAACATCCCTTGTCGAACCCCACCAATGTCGACAAACACCTTTTCGTACATTTCCCTCCACCTATCATAATAAAATAAAGTAATTATTATTATATAATGCAACGCTTATTTTTTCAAACGTTTTTTATTATTTAGTTAAATCTTATAAAAAAACCCCTCACTCGTTACCGAGAGAGGGAAGTTTTTTTGTATAAAATTAACCGAACAAACTTATCCGTTCGCTTTTTTCATCCTTTTGCTTAAAAGAGCAAGTAGTAGAAGTGCCGCAACCGAACAGCTTGCAGCTATAACAAATGCAGGTGCCATAAGTGAGATGTCATCTGCTGCGAGGTTTGCAAAATATCCACCGATACTTGAAGCAATAACCGCTGAAAAACCAAATCCAACAAGTACCATACCGTAGGTAATAGCCATATTGCGAGCGCCAAAAACTTCAGCTGTGAGTGTTGGGTAGTTTGAGAGAAGACCACCATAGCAGAAACCAATCGCCGCAATAACCGCAAATATAGCATATCCCGAAACAATATTGACTGATAGCGCAAGCACTGTTGTTGTAACCATTAAAAGCATAAGTGTGCGAGTACGTCCAAGTTTATCCGAGATAGCACCTGATGCAAGTCGGCCAACTGCATTAAATACTGATATGATAAGAACACCCACCGCCGCAACATCAGCAAGTCCTCTGCCAACTGCTATTGGTTTTGCAAATCCTATCATCATAAGACCACCGATACATGCAAGCATCATCGAGAAGGTAACAAGGTAGAAATCGAGTTTTGTAAGAGCTTTAAAAGCAGACTCGTTATCACCGCTTGATGCAGCTTCTGGCTCATCTGGATTGAATAGAAATAGTGAACCAACGCTTACAACTACAAGGAAGATATATGAAAGAACACGAAAAGCTGGTAGTTCGCCAACGCCCTGTCCGCCGTTTGAAGCTATAAGAAACTCTGCAAGAGGTGTGAAGATAACACCACTAATACCGATTGAAGCAACGATAATTCCTGTAACAAGTCCCTTTTTATCTGGGAAAAGCTTCTGTGTTGCCGAAATTGTTGTTGAGTATGCAAGTCCTATACCAAACCCCGCCATAACGCCGTATGTAACCCAGATTAGCCAAGGTGTTGCTGCTGTTGTAAATGATGCGATAAAAAATCCCGCCGCAATAAGTATTCCACCAGCCATAACAACATATTTAAGCGAATACTTTTTAACAAGCATACCTCCGAGTATACTACCAAACGATAGTGTTAGTATCATAATTGAATATGATAGTCCAGCCGCTTGGTTATCCCCACCAAAAATAGTGTTTGCAATACCTGTTTGGAAAACACTCCACACATAGCAGATACCAAGACAAAGCTGGATAGCCACCGTTGCAACAAGCATAAGATTTCTGTTTTTTGCGATTTTCATTTTTTACCTCCAATTTTTCAATAAAAAAACCTTGCAGCTTTTATGCTGCAAGGTAAATTACCTCATTCGGCTTTATAAGAAAAGCACAGCGCAGCAGAACAAAACACCGATAATAATACCGCTGCTGAGCAGAATGCTGTTTAGATAGTTAGCTGTTCTTTTCATAATAATACCTCGTTTATTCTAGATGATTATATTACATATAAGCTTATCTGTCAACCTCTTTTTAAAAATAATGCAATTTTTATTTTAAGAAGTTGCATGTTTGTGATAGATATTGCACCTTCCTCCTCCATCGAGAATTGGCAATCCACCACCCCGAAATAAACCCACTGCGGTGGGTGAGCGAATGAGCGCCGCCTGTGGCGGATAAAGCGATTGGAGCGAAGCGCCGTCGCACAGAGTGTTCGAGTGGATACGAGATAAACGACAATGCGACAAGAGATGAGTGCGCAACGCCCCACGCTTTTTCTACTTTTCGCAGTCGAAAAGTAGATGAAAATAGACGCAGTCTATTGAATTAATATAAACTT
>CAYJGP010000003.1:0-35865 GCA_964369435.1 uncultured Oscillospiraceae bacterium
ACTCCGGACCCTTTGATTAAAAGTCAAATGCTCTACCGACTGAGCTAATGGCTCGCTTCTCACCTGAAATTATTAAATAACTTCCTGCGCCATTTTTTAGCGCCTGTTTATTATATCAACTTAAATAGCGATTGTCAATCATTAATTTTATACGTTTCGTATATTGTTTGACAAATTATACACTAAAAGGTTTTATTTCGATAGTTTTGTTTGTTTTTTCATCAATTTCAAGCAAAACTCCGCTTATTTTTATCTCACTACTTGCTGGTTTAAAACGTTGTGGCATGCCATCTATGAATTTATTTATAATAATTTCGCTCGAAACTCCGAGAATAGAATCGATAGGACCGCACATTCCAACGTCGGTAATAAACCCAGTACCGCCAGCAAAAATTCTAGCATCGGCTGTTTGAACATGAGTGTGAGTGCCGAGTAGTGCTGAAACTCTACCGTCTAAAAATCTTGCAAAGGCAGCCTTTTCGCTCGTTGTCTCTGCGTGAAAGTCTATTATAATATTTTTATAAGCACATTCATTTAAAGCTTTCTCGATAGAAGTGAAGGGGTTTTCGACAACATCGTTCATAAAAACAGTACCTTGCATATTTATAATTGATAGTCCCATTCTGCCAAGATCGACATTGCACACACCCTTGCCTGGACAACGGCCGCTAAAATTATAGGGGCGCAAAATCCTCTCATCTTCATCTAGGAAATCATAGATTTCGCGCTGTTTAAAACTGTGGTTACCACCGGTTAGACAATCAGCACCGGCAGCGAGTAGATTTTTTGCGGCGAGAAGACTTACACCGTTATTGTCGTGTGAGTTTTCTGCATTGACAACAACAGCATCTGCAAGGTAGTTGTTTTTTAGTTTTGGCAAAGCCTCGCAAACTGCACTTGCAGCGCGAGCGCCAAATACATCGCCTAAAAATAGTATTCTCATACATTATCCTTTATAGTTCTAATAGTTTTGCCGCGTTATTATAGAGAATATCCTCAAACTCCGCCTCTGTTCTGTTTAGGTAGCTCATTCTTGCAAGCTCAAGTCGGTGATCGTTTAGAGGAAAATCTGTTCCGAAAAGAATTCTGCTCACTCCGAAAATATCTATAAGCTGATCGAATTTGCGCGCGCCAAGCATTGAAATTGTGCTTGATGTATCGAAGTAGATATTGTCGTATGGGCGCAAGTTTAAAGCGCCAGCTTCCCATTGCTCACGTCCGCCCATATGCGCTGCAATTATCTTAAGGTCACGGAAGTGGGTAGCGACATTCGCTATTCGCACAGGATGAGAGTATCCAAGCTCACCATCGCCAACATGCATAAGGATTGGCATCTTCTGCTCCTGTGCCACCTCGTAAATCTCGTCTGCCGCTCTATCATCGGCATTAAACTGCTGAAAGTCGCAGTGAAGCTTTATCCCTTTAAATCCAAGGTTTTTAATTCTTATTATTTCACTTTCGATATCATCGTAATCAGGGTGAACTGTTCCAAATTTAACAAAACGAGGATCAGAAAGTCCATTTAGAAAATCGTTAATAGCAACCACCTGTTCTTTTTTTGTCGCAGTGCTGTGTACAACCATCTTTTCAATCTGAAGACCATCTATCGTTTTTATAAGCGTGTCCAAACTGCCATCAGGGCATTCGCTTGGTACACGATAATGTTCAGAAGTTGCAACGGTTGCTTTTTTTGCAACTTTATCTCCGAAAACATGAACATGAAAATCTATCATCTTATACTGTAATAAATCTGTCATAATAATCACTCCTTGCTTATATTTTATCGCTCTTTGTAGATTTGTCAATAAACTGTTGACAAAGTGGCTACTTTTGAATAATATAGTATTAATGAAAATAAAATATTCGTCCACGGAGTTTTACTCCTAAACCTTTGAAGTGGAGATAAAAATATATAAGCACTCACAGAGAGCGAACGGAGCTGAGAGTTTCGCAGAAAGCTGTATATTAAATGGACCACTGAGGGCGGTATCAACGAGAGTTTTTTCTCTTTATTAGATATCGACGGCAAGCACCGTTAAAAGCTTTTGAATATGTTGGTATTCAAACAAGGCAGAGAGGGCGACTTCTCTGTGAATCAAGGTGGCACCACGAGTTTATACTCGTCCTTGACTATTATAAGTCATGGGCGGGTTTTTTGTTTTACAAAAAGGAGGAGATATTATGAAAAATGCTCCTTACAGATTTTATCTATCAGAAGAGAAGATGCCAAAGCAGTGGTATAACCTTCGTGCAGACCTTAAAAATGAGGTAGCACCACTTTTGCATCCAGGCACTCATAAACCAGTGACTAAAGAGGAGTTAACCCCTATCTTCTGTGAAGCGCTTGCAGAGCAAGAGCTCAACTGCACCGATAGATATATAGATATCCCACAGGGTATTTTAGACTACTATAAAACATTCAGGCCAGCCCCTCTTTGTAGAGCATATAATCTCGAGCGACTACTCGACACACCGGCAAAAATATACTACAAATTTGAGGGGAACAATACAAGCGGAAGCCATAAGCTAAACTCAGCAGCGGCACAGGTTTACTATGCAAAAGAGCAAGGAATTGAAGCGCTTTGTACCGAAACAGGTGCTGGACAATGGGGAACTGCCCTATCGATGGCATGTGCATATTTTGGAATTGACCTTGAAGTATTTATGGTAAAGGGCTCTGCTATGCAAAAGCCGTATAGAAAGGCTGTTATGGAAACATACGGTGCAAGGGTTATACCATCACCATCGGATACAACAAACGTCGGCCGTGAGATACTAAAAAAATACCCAGATACATCAGGCTCGCTTGGGTGCGCAATCTCCGAAGCAGTTGAGCGCAGCATGGAGAGCGAAAAATGCAGGTATGCACTTGGAAGTGTGCTAAATCAGGTGTTGCTCCATCAATCGGTTATAGGAACTGAGAGTCTTGCAGCATTTAATGAGCTTTGCGACTACCCTGATATAATCGTTGGCTGTGCCGGTGGTGGATCGAATCTCGGTGGACTTATCGCGCCGTTTGTTCGCGACATTATTGAAAATAAGAGAGATACCGATATTCTGGCAGTTGAGCCGTCTTCGTGTCCGTCGCTGACACGCGGAAAATTCGCGTACGACTTCTGCGATACAGGAAGGGTAACTCCGCTAGCTAAGATGTATACTCTCGGATGCGAGTTTATCCCATCGCCATCGCACGCAGGAGGACTTCGCTACCATGGTATGTCGCCTGTTTTATCACAGCTATATCATGATGGCATTATAAGAGCTATCTCAACTGTTCAAACTGAGGTGTTTAAAGTGGCTTCAGATTTTGCGAAGGTAGAAGGAATTCTTCCAGCTCCAGAGAGCTCACACGCAATATACGGCGCTGTGGTTGAGGCACTAAAATGCAAAGAGAGCGGTGAGAGCAAAACTATCCTTTTCGGGCTAACCGGAACAGGTTATTTCGATATGAGTGCATACAGCTCATACCTTGATGGAACACTTAACGACTATATCCCAACAGATGAAGATCTTATGAGGGGATTTGCGATGTTGCCAAAAGTTTAGGGTCTATTGAGAATGGCGAGATTTATTTTATATTAATCGAGTAAAGGGTAGTCGTATCTTATAAATAAATAATTCACCCTTTATATAATGAAGTGCAGTTTTTTTATTTTATAAAAACAGAGAAAACGTCGTCCCACCTGCAGATGCAAACCCTTAGGTTTGCATAAATGGCACTTATGTGCCATAAACGCACTAAAGTGCGTTTTCTGCAGGTGGGACGACTTGTTTTTTAAAATACTAAAATGTGAAATCAACTCGTTTAAACTATACAGATATCCTTGCTGTGGCTGTTTAGATTGATATATCCATCCTCGGTGACAACTATCAAATCCTCAATCCGAACACCGATATCGCCTTTTATATAGATACCAGGCTCTATTGAAAAGATATTGCCAACCTTTGCCTTGTTTTTATTTGAAGCGGAAACATCACCTGCTTCATGGCATTCAGTTCCGATGAAGTGACCAAGTCGGTGGGTGAAATATTCACCATATCCGCGCATAGTTATATGATCCCTTGCTATTTTATCAAGATCACAGAGTGCCACACCGCTTTGAACGGCAACTATCGCTTTTTCATTAGCTTCTCGTACGGTATTATAAATCTTACGGTGTTTATCAGAAGGCTCTCCTATAAAAAAGGTTCTTGTCATATCGCTGTGATATCCATTTTTTGTGCATCCGATATCTAAAACGGCACAGTCGCCAGGCTTTGCAGCGGTATCGCCTGTCTGATGATGAGGGTCAGCCGCGTTTTTGCCAAAAGCGACCATCGGAGGGAATGCAAGTCCATCAGCGCCCTCTTCAATATAGTACTGCTTTAGTTTTTGGGCAACTTCTCGTTCGGTAACACCAACCTTTAGAAGTTTTGAAGCTCTTGCCATGCAGATATCATTTATATTTGAGCTCTTTTTCATCTGCTCTATCTCAAAGCTATCTTTAATAGCTCTTGTATCATCGACGGCGTTTGAGAGTGAAAATGATATATTTGGGAACCTTTCAATTAAAGGTAGCAGTTCGCGCGCTTTCAAAAACTTATCAACTGAAACTGCCTTATCTTCACCGATAATATCTGCTATTACTGCTGGTAGGTCATCGGTATCTGCTATCGTTATATCGGGGAAGTTTTTTTCAACAACGGCAAAAAGCTTGTTTAGAATTAAAACAACGCCCGCTCTAGCGCTTATGTAAACTCCGAAAAACCTCTCACCAGGATGGGTGAAAGCGCCTGTTAAATATCTCACCGAATAAGGGTCGCAGCAAAGATAACCATCAAGATTATTTTCCTGTAGACGTTTTTGAACTGATTTTATCCTATTCTCATACATATAAATATCTCCTTTAATACAATAATATTTTATCGAGTATCTGTTTTGCAGCGGTTTAATTGAGGGTGTTTGATTAAAGTTTAGCTGTTTAGTTGTATTAAATGAAAAACTGCTAAGCTTTAATGTGTAAAAACATCTCTTATCGACTATGTATTTTATCATTTTTTTGGTGGTTTTTTGCGGTCTGGTGCTTTTTTTCATAAAAAAGTGATAAATAAAGCTAATTATACCAAAAAATAAAAAAATAATAAAGCGGAATTATCCGCTTTATTATTGCAACAGCTTGATATTTAGTGGTATAATGTTGTTGGCTATTTTTTCGAAAAAGTTGAGACATTCTCGATAAAATCTCCTGCCGCATGAACAGCTGATGCTACTGCGGACATTGAGTTTTGTGCTGATTTAGCTTTAGCTTTTGGTTTTTTGCTCATGTTGTTTGCAGCGACAACCCCCGCAGAGGCAAGTCCTATAGCAGCCATTGCGACTGCCGCTTTTTTGATAGCTCCCATTTTTCATTCCTCCTTTAATTTCGATTATTGTTAGTATGGCTTGAAAAATGGCAATAATACAGTACAGAGGTGTTTTGTGGAAAATAATCTAAAGCGGGTTGCCGCTATTCACGACTTAAGCAGTTTTGGCAGATGTTCCCTCTCGGTAATTATGCCAATTATCTCGGCTATGGGAATACAGTGTTGCCCGATACCTACAGCTATACTCTCAACCCATACAGGTGGGCTTGGGGAGGTTGTCTTGCATGATGAGACAGATTTCTTAGAGGAGACTCTAACCCACTATAAACAGCTCGATATTTCTTTCGATGCTGTGTACACAGGCTTTTTGAGCAGTATGGAACAGGTGGAACACTGTTTATCTTATATGAAACAGTATAAAAATTCTCTAAAGGTTGTAGATCCTGTTATGGGGGATCACGGCAAGAGATACCGCACCTGTACTGATGAGCTTCAAGCAAAGATGCGCGATCTTGTAGCAGCGGCAGATATAATTACCCCAAACCCAACAGAGGCGGCAATGCTTCTTGGATGCGTTGAGCAGGGGATTGAATACAGCTCAACCGAGATAAAGTCAATGCTTATTAAGCTCTCAGATATCGGACCATCGATGGTGGTTATAACTGGAATACGTCTTCGAGGAGTAGGTCTTGTCAATGTTGGATATGAAAGAGAGAAAAATAATTTCTGGAAGGTCGTTTGCGACTATGTTCCGGTAAGTTACCCAGGAACAGGGGATATGTTTGCGGCAACGCTTGTAGCGGCTATTCTATCGGGGGATAGTTTTCCTATTGGTATTGAGCGTGCGACGAGATTTCTAGAGCTTGCTATTAAAACGACATACGGTTATGGCACCGATAAAAGGTATGGTGTTCTCTTCGAGAAGGCGCTCTACTACCTCTCAGCACAAAATACATTTACAGGGTATACAAATCTATGATAAATATTGTGCTGATTTCACCGCAGATACCGCAAAATACAGGGAATATTGCAAGAACTTGTGCAGCTACTGGAGCGCGTCTTCATCTTGTCCGCCCGATGGGATTTGAAGTTGATGATAAAAAGCTTAAAAGAGCAGGTCTTGATTACTGGTATGATCTCGATATCACCTACTATGAAAACATAGATGAATTTTATCAAAAAAACAGCAGCGGTAGATTTTTTTATCTCACTACAAAGGCTAAAAAAAGATATAGCGACTGTGATTTAGTGGGAGATATATACCTCGTTTTTGGTAGAGAAGATAAAGGGCTTCCCGAAGAGCTTCTCCTTCAAAATAGAGAGAGTGCCATAAGACTACCGATGCTATCGTCAGCTCGAAGTTTGAATTTGTCGAATGCGGTGGCGATAGTTGTATATGAATCTCTTCGCCAACAGGACTTTAATGGCCTGCAAGAACAGGGGGAATTACATTTTAACAAATGGTAAATATTGCAGTTAGCTATTGCAAAAATTTGTAATTTATAATACAATAAAGATTGTGAATTATATATCAGAAAGGAATTTAACATGAACGCACTAAATAAAAAGACTATTGAGGACATTGAAGTATCGGGTAAAAAAATACTTGCTCGTCTAGACTTCAACGTGCCGTTAAAAGACGGCGTAATTACTGATGACAAGAGAATTGTAGAGTCTATTAAAACTATCAAGTATCTTCGTGATAACGGAGCTGCTCTAATCCTCTGCTCACATATGGGTAGACCAAAGGGCGAATTTAATCCAAAATTCTCACTTGCACCTGTTGCAAAAAGACTTGAAGAGCTTCTTGGATGCCCTATAAAAATGGCAAAAGATGTTATCGGTGAAGATGCACAGAAACTTGCATCAGAGCTAAAGAGTGGCGAAATTATGCTACTTGAGAATGTTCGTTACCACAATGAAGAAGAGAAAAATGATCCTGCATTTGCAAAAGCACTTGCAAATCTTGCTGAAATATTTGTAAATGACGCATTCGGAACATCGCACCGCGCACATGCTTCAACAGCGGGTGTTGCAGATTATCTTCCAGCTGTAAGCGGATACCTAATTCAAAAAGAGATTAAAATAATGGGCGAGGCTCTAAACGATCCAAAACGTCCGTTTGTTTCAATTCTTGGCGGAGCGAAAGTTTCTGATAAAATAGGTGTTATAAACAACCTAATCGAGAAAGTAGACAAGATAATTGTTGGCGGCGGAATGGCTTATACATTCCTTAAAGCACAGGGCCACATGATAGGCGACTCTATCTGTGAGCATGATAAACTAGATCTTGCACTTGAGCTTCTTGCAAAAGCAGATAAAAAAGGCGTTGAAATACTATTACCTATAGATAATGCTGTTGGTGATAAATACGACCCAGACTGCACAAAGAGAGTTATGGATAGCACCGAAATCGAAGATGGCTGGATGGGACTAGATATAGGACCTAAATCTATCAAACTATTCACAGATGCTATTAAAGATGCAAAAACAGTTATCTGGAACGGACCTATGGGCGTTTCTGAGTGGAAAAACTTTGAAGATGGTACTGTTGCAGTTGCAAAAGCAGTTGCAGATAGTGGTTCTATCTCAATTATCGGCGGTGGCGATAGCGCGGCTGCAGTTGAAACACTTGGGTTTGCAGATAAGATGACCCATATAAGCACAGGTGGTGGAGCTTCTCTAGAGTTCCTTGAAGGTCTTGAGCTACCTGGTATTGCTTGCTTAAATGATAAATAATTAAAAGTTTGGTTGCGAATAACTTAATATAGTTAAAATGTACAAGCTTTTGTAGGGACATGGCTTGCCATGTCCGCTGTTTCTATTAAAATATGGCTTTTGATGGAGATTTGCGGTCGAGGCAAGATATGTCCCTACATTTAGTTTATAGCCAATATTATTCAACATAGAAACAAGTAAAATAAATTTTAAAGGAGTTTATTATGGACAAGAGCAAAAGAGATGTTGTTATTGCTGGAAACTGGAAGATGAACAAGACAGAGAGCGAGTGCAAGGCACTTATAGCTGAGCTTTTAGATGTTGTCAAAGAGCCTGCTTGCAAGGTTGTAATTGCAGTTCCGTTCACCGACATAAAAACAGCTGTAGAGATGACAAAGGGTAGCGCTATTGAAGTTGCAGCTCAAAACTGTCACTTTGAAAAGAGCGGTGCTTTTACAGGCGAAATTTCAGCTGATATGCTAAAAGAGGCTGGCGTTTCTTATGTAGTACTTGGGCACAGTGAACGTCGTCAGTATTTCGCAGAAACTGATGAGACAGTAAACAAAAGAGCTAAAGCTGTAATCGATGCTGGAATGACTGCGATTATCTGTGTTGGTGAAGTTTTAGAAGAGAGAGAGTGGGGCGTTACATTCGAGGTTGTAGGAAAACAAACTAAAATCGCGCTTACAGATATCTCAAAAGAGCAACTTTCAAAAGTTGTTATAGCATACGAGCCTGTTTGGGCAATAGGTACTGGCAAAACTGCAACATCGCAGCAAGCTGAAGAAGTTTGTGCAGAGATTAGAGCGGTTCTTGCAGGACTTTATGGTGCAGAGGCTGCAGAGACTGTTCCTGTTCAGTACGGCGGCAGTATGAATGCTGGCAATGCAAAAGAGCTTCTCGGCAAAAAGAATGTTGACGGCGGTCTAATTGGTGGAGCGTCACTTAAAGCGGCTGATTTCAATAGCATAATAGAGGCTGCAAAACAATAAAAGAGGAGAATTTGATGAATAAACCTTTAGTATTATGCATTATGGACGGTTTCGGTCTTGGTACCGATGACAGCGTTAATGCGATAAAAGCGGCAAAAACTGCAAATCTTTCCGAGATAATGAGTAGCTGCCCGATGACTTCGATAGAGGCATCAGGTCTTGCGGTAGGTCTTCCAGATGGACAGATGGGAAACAGTGAAGTCGGTCATACAAACATAGGTGCTGGCAGAATTGTCTACCAAGAGCTTACAAGAATTTCAAAAGCGATAAAAGACGGCGATTTTTTTGATAACAAGGCAATAAATGCAGCTATCGAAAATTGTAAAGAAAAAAACAGTGCATTTCACATAATGGGTCTTCTCTCAGATGGTGGTGTTCACAGCCATATCGAACATATAGAAGCGCTTGTAAAGGCGGCAGCAGATGCAGGAGTTTCCGATATATTTATCCACTGCTTTATGGACGGGCGTGACGTGCCACCTACTTCTGGCATCGACTTTATAGACGATATCGAGAAGAGGATTGCAAATATTGGCGCTGGAAGTATTGCGACCGTTATGGGTAGATACTACGCAATGGATAGGGATAATCGCTGGGAGCGAGTTGAAAAAGCGTACAAAGCGATGGTTCAAGGGATAGGAGTTATGAATAGTTCGGCATGCGATGCTATGGAAAAAAGCTATGGCAGCGAAGTTACCGATGAATTTGTAAAACCAGTTGTCGTGAATGAAAACGGCATGATAAAAGCCGGAGATAGCGTTGTTTTTGCAAATTTCCGTCCCGATAGAGCTCGTGAGATAACAAGATGCTTTGTAGATCCTGCTTTTGATGGTTTCGAGAGAGCTACTGGAATGCTCGATTTGCATTTCGTCTGCCTTACTCAGTATGATGCAACTATGCCGAATGTTTCTGTTGCATTTACCCCGCAGTCGCTTGAAAACACTTTTGGTGAATATATAGCGCAAAATGGAAAAACTCAACTTCGCATAGCTGAGACAGAGAAATATGCGCATGTAACATTCTTCTTCAATGGTGGTGTTGAAGCGCCTTATGAAAATGAGGACAGAGCGCTTATACCATCTCCTAAAGTTGCGACCTATGACCTTCAACCACAGATGAGTGAGCCTGAGGTTACTAAAGAGGTTGTTGCAAGAATAGAGAGCGGAAAATATGATGTTATTATCCTAAACTATGCAAACTGTGACATGGTAGGGCATACAGGTATATTTGATGCGGCAGTGAAAGCTGTTGAAGCTACTGATCGCGGTGTGGGCGAAGTTTACAAAGCAGTGAAAAAAGCTGGTGGCGTTCTGCTTATAACAGCTGATCATGGAAATGCCGATAGAATGTATGAAGACGATGGCAGTCCATTTACTGCGCACACAACAAATTTAGTGCCATTTATCGTTTGTGGTTTAGAGGATGCAAAACTTCGAGAGGGCGGTTGCCTTGCGGATATTGCGCCTACAATGCTAAAAGTATTAGGGCTTCCACAACCAGAAGAGATGACAGGTAAATCGATTATAATATAAACTTATAAAAAGTACAGGGTAGTAATGCCCTGTGCTTTTTGTTTTTGCGGATGATTGTCTATCAATGGTGTTAAAAGTGGCAAAGATAAATATTTATAATTAATAGTAAAATTTTCCTATAACACTTGAAATTTATAGGTGATATTTGATATAATAAATACGATACAAGCGTTTTTTTTAGTAACGAGGTAGAAAGTGTGGTTTTGGAGGATAAATAATGAAAGCATTTGATAACTTAAAAATCGGAATGAGAATAATTATAGCGTTCGCACTAACGATTATTCTTTTGGGCGCGGCAATATTTATGGCTTTAACACAGGCAAATAATGCAAGAGCAAACTACCAGTACATAATAGATAACAATATTGAGTTTCTAACTGAGCTTGAAGAGGCAGAGAAAGAAGTGAACTACATAGCTATGATTCTTCGCCAAATTACTCTGTTTGGGTATAGTGATGCGGCATTTGATTCAATGGAGCAACCACTTGCAAACTTAGAAGAGAGTTTAAGCCATTTAGATGCTCTATATACTTATGACGACGACGATGTTACAAACTATATTGCACTTGTCGAAGAGTGGGGAGCACTGCTTGACCCGATAGTTGCAGAGGCGAAAGCTGGCGATTTAGAGGCGGCAGCTGAAATTATACTAAACGATTGTACCCCTAGAATTCAGATGGTAATAAACCAAGGTGAAGAGCTTTTAATTAAAATGGAAGATTATACCGATGGAATTATAATGGAGCTTAATGCTTCCTCGAGCACAGGCTTGATTATAGTTGTTGTATTATCGGTTATTGGTATTTTGGTTGCTGTAGTAATAGCTGTTTCATTGACTAAAGGTATAGTTAAACCATTGCAAGAGGTTGAAAATAGTGTTGTTGGGTTCTCAAAAGGACAGCTTTCGATAAGACCTGAGTATGATAGCAAAAATGAATTTGGTTCTATGGCAGATGCAGTTCGAGTATCACAGGATATGATTGGCGTTGTTATGGCGGATATAATTAATGTTACAAGCAATATAAACAAAGGTAATCTTAATTTGAGTATTGACAGAGACTATCCAGGTGAATTTAATCCTATTAAAGCTAATCTAAATTCACTTATCGACTATATGAATGATATCATGTCACAGATAAAGCTTATGTCGGGACAGGTTTCTCAGGGAGCCGAGCAGGTTTCTTCTGCAGCGCAAACACTAGCACAGGGTGCTACTGAGCAGTCGAGCAGTGTTATCGAGCTATCAAACACAATTAAAGATGTTGGCGAGCAGATTAATGCAAACTCAATAGATGCACAGAATGCTGGAGAGATGGTATCTGCAACTACTGAGGCGATTAACGCAAGCAATGAGAAGATGGCACTTATGATGGAATCGATGAATGAGATCGACGAAAAGAGCAAAGAGATAAGCAAGATAATTAAAACTATAGATGATATCGCATTCCAAACAAATATCCTAGCGCTTAATGCAGCGGTTGAAGCGGCAAGAGCTGGAAGTGCGGGTAAAGGATTTGCGGTTGTTGCAGATGAAGTTCGAAACCTTGCGGCAAAATCAGCAGAAGCTTCAAAGAGCACTGGCGATCTAATTGCTTCATCTATATCATCGATAAACAGAGGTGTTTCTCTAGCGCAAGATGCAACAGAAAATACCCTATCGGTTGTTGAGAAAGCAGAAGAGACTTCGGCATTGATGAGCAAGATAGTAGAGGCATCAAATGTACAAGCACAAGGTGCTAGTCAAGTTATGGTGGCAATTGATCAAATCTCAGCGGTTGTTTCAACAAACTCTGCAACTAGTGAAGAGAGTGCTGCAGCGAGTGAAGAGCTATCGTCACAAGCTATAAGCATGCAACAGTTGATTTCTAGATTTGAACTAAGAGATTCTCGAGGATCATACAGCTCAAATAACGCAGGAAAAAATATGAACACAATCGATGAAAGCTATGGAGATTTCGATTTTCCAGAGGACAATAAATATTAAACAAACCTAATAAAAGAGCACGACGTTATCGTCGTGCTCTTTTAGCTTGTAAAAATATAAAGACTACTTTAACTACTTATCGGAAAAAAGCTCTCTTTCAATCATAGCGGCACCGAGCCTTACATATTCAGTACATGGCTTCACTTTCACATCACCGCTCATTCCAACAAGTTCACGACATATAATCGAGCCGTGTTCCGCCTTGAAATCATCCATAAGCTTTGAAACTAATTCGTAAGTACTCTTTTTTGTGTATTTATTTTTAGGATCGCCACTGCTATTAACAAAACTTGCAATCATAGCCATGGCGGTAACAACGCCACACACCTCTCGTTGTCCACCAACTCCGCCGCCAAGTCCCTCGGTCAATTTTGCTGCTGTTTCGAGATCTAAATTAGTTTTATCGAGAAATGCACCAAGAATTGCTTGAGCACAGTTATATCCACTACTTTGAAGATCTGCCGCTATTTTTACTCTATCCATTGCTATTACCTCCGTTATTCCTTTTATACTCTCTTCCGGCAAGAATAAAAAATGCACTGCTAAGCCGGTTTAGATATTTAATAAACGAGATATCAGCACCAACTTTAACCGCCAATACCTCAACCTCTCGTGCCTTTGCACGCAAATTGTTTAGTGATGCAATTATAAATCCATCGGCTCCTGTAAACCGCTGTAAAACTTTAAGACCAAAATTTTCGGTTGGGTGGTAGGAGAGGTAGCGCAGACTATCAAAATCGAGTGTGAGAATTGTTGTTTCATCAAAGGGAGTTTCGAGAAAATGGCAAACGAGCATTTTGTTAATCTGCAGAGCAATACTCTCAAGTGCCTGATGCAACTCCCTATTGTCAGATACTTTAGAAGAGAGAAGAATAACTTCGCTCTCAAGGGTATCGAGTCTGCCGCGAAAGAGAATTGCAGAGTCGCTCTTTGTGGTTATTGTATTTTGATTTTTTGAGGTTTTGCGCTCATCATTAATCATAAATAGCTCCTTATACAACTAAATAATCTTCTGCGAGAAAAAGCGGTAGTATCGCCGCTTTTAAATTTGGGTAGGAAGATAGCTTGAAATCCTCTTCTAAGATAGCTTTCGCCGCATCTTTTGCCTGCTCGATTACATCTTTATCATCGGTCAAGTTCGCTATTTTAAAGCTCGTTTCACCGCTCTGGTTTTTACCGAAAAACTGGCCGGGCCCTCTTGTTTTAAGATCTTCTTCGGCGAGCAGAAAACCATCGGTTGTCTCACATAGCGCCTTTAATCTGCTATTACTGCTCTCTCCGCCGCTATTTTTTAAAAGAAAACAAAAACTCTGCTTATCGCCTCTTCCAACACGTCCACGAAGCTGATGAAGAGTTGAGAGGCCAAACCGTTCTGCTCCATTAATCACGATAACACTCGCCGCAGAAACATCTACCCCAACTTCGATAACTGTTGTAGCTATTAAAATTTTCACTTCACCATTTTTAAACTTTTGCATTGCGGCATCTTTATCGGCGGTCTTCATCTTGCCGTGTAAAGTTGCGGTAGGAACAGTTGAAAGAGCCGATTTAGCAACTATTTTCTCCATAGCAAGCACGCTTGTCCGCTCATCGTCGTCACCACCATCAATTACAGGGCAGACTATATAGCACCTTCCGCCAGCATCTATCTCACTTTTAATAAATCCATACATATCCGCCTGCTTTTTCTGCGGAACAATATATGTTTTTATAGGTTTTCGGCCGGTTGGAACAGTCGATAAACGGCTGACATCGAGGTCGCCATACAAAACAAGTGCAAGACTTCGTGGAATTGGGGTTGCAGATACTGCGAGAAAATGGGGAACTACACCCTTGCTCCAGAGCTCTCCGCGCTGGTTAACTCCAAATCTATGTTGCTCATCGGTTACGACAAGCGCTAAGTCTTTATATATAATATCTTTAGATATGACGCTATGGGTACCGACTGCAACAAGAGCTGTGCCATCTGCAACTGCCTGCTTTGCCTCTCTGCGCTCTGCAGCTCTAAGTGAAGCGGCAAGTAGCACAACTTTAATGCCAAGTGGCCGAAGCAAGCTATCGAGGGTCGCGAAATGCTGCTTTGCAAGCACCTCGCTTGGTACCATCATTACCGATTGATGGCCGCTCTTAGCAGCTATATAGATAGCAGCGGCACAGACAGCGGTCTTGCCACTCCCAACATCGCCAAGAAGAAGGCGAGACATAGTTTTATCGCTTTTTAAATCTTCCTCTATCTCAGCTACAGCCACCTCTTGGCTTTCGGTTAAGTTAAATGGTAGAGCATCAATAAAAGGTGCTAGATCGATATTATCACACTTAAGTGTATCGAGCTTGTTTTTGAGGATGCGAAGTCTTATAAGTGAGATTACGAATATCAAAATCTCTTCAAAAACAAGGTATCTCTTTGCTTGCTCTGCTTCCTCTATTGAAGATGGAAAATGAATACTGGTTATCGCTTGTTTTTTTGTAATACCAAATTTATTGAGTCTTTGTGGGATGATTTCCACCGGATTATAGTCTGCAAGTGCGGTTTTTATGTTTTTCGCAATAACCTTATCCGACAGACCGGCGGTTTTATGATAGACAGGCAAAATAGTCTGCTCATCGATATTGTAAACTTCAGGAGACGTTATATTGTAGCCTGAAAAACTGTTTGTTGCCTTTCCATAGAATATATAGCTCTCGCCAATAGTTAGCTTATCAAAGATGAATTTTCTGTTGAAAAAAACAATCTCAGCACTCTCGTTGTTTTTGTCAGTTGCATAAAGCTTAAGTAGAGTATTTCCGCGAGCTGAGCGCTTACTCTCTGCCTTGTATGAAATCGTTAGAAGATAGGGGGTTAACTCATCTGAAAAACCTTCTGTGAGCGACTTTGGGGAGCGAAGGTCGATATATCTATGAGGATAAAAAGAAAGAAGGTCGGACACAACCAGACACCCCAGCTTCTTATAAGCTGCGGCACGGTTGGGCCCTACCCCCTTTAAATACATTATACTCTCATTCATATCCTACTCTACCGAGATGATAAAATGGTAAACCGGTTGCTCTCCTCGAAGTATACTGACTTCAATGCCATCATCAAGTTTTTCGCAAGCCGCATCTATAAGCGACTGAGCTCGGTCTTCGCTCATATCTTCGCCGACAATAAATGTTACAAACGATGAATTTTTGCGAACCATATTCTTTAGAAGTTTTGCAATAACTTTAGCGATATCTTTATCGCTGATAATCAGCTTATTTTCCAAAAGTCCTAGCATCTCGCCTTTTTTAATATTATGTCCGTCGAATTCACTATCCCTTGCAGCATAGGTAATCTGGCCTGTAGCCACCTTCTTAAAGGCAGAGGTCATATTTTTGCTGTTTTCACGAACAGATAAATCTGGGTCGAAAGCAAGCATTGCCGAAATTCCTTGAGTAATAGTTTTTGTAGCAAGAACGACTACTTCTCTATCGGCAAGCTTTATAACCTGCTCTGCCGCCATTATTATGTTTTTATTATTTGGAAGGACGAAAACAGTTTTCGCAGGAACTGATGAAACAGCTGCTAAAATATCTTCTGTAGATGGGTTCATCGTCTGTCCGCCTGAAACTATTGCATCAACCGAAAGTTCGGTAAATAGATCGTGAAGACCACTACCAGCACTTATTGCGACAAATCCAAAATCAACTGATGGGTCAACAGGTGCGTATTTAAACGATTGGTTTTTAAGATTTGCGGCTTTTTTGTTTTTCGCTTTGCTTTGCTCTATCATATTCTCGATTTTCATATTGATAAGCGAGCCGTGAGCAACACCTATTGAAAGCGCCTTACCTGGATCTTTTGTATGGATATGCACCTTGACTATTCCGTCGTCGTCAACGAAAACAAGACTGTTTCCAAGCTCTGAAATCTCATCTCTAATATATAGAAGATCTTCATCTTCATTGTGTTTTAATATAATAAACTCGGTACAGTAAGGGAAATCGATATCAACTTCTTCGTCCTCTGTTGGGATAACGATATTTTCGTTGCCAACTTCAATACCGCCCTCGATAATAATACCATCTTTAAAGACAGAAAGCATACCTTCGAATATTTTAATAAGTCCCATTCCGCCAGAGTCTACAACGCCTGCCTTTTTAAGAACCTCTAAAAGCTCAGGAGTTCTATCGAGTGAAGCTCTTGCCTCTTCTATATAAGCTTCGTAAAAAGCTACAAAATCCGTCTCGCTATCAGCTATTTCACATGCTTTCTCAGCCGCCTCACGAGAAACGGTGAGCATGGTTCCCTCAGTAGGGTTCATAACCGCCTTATAGGCAGTTTCAACACCAGCTTTTAGTGCGTTTGCAAATTCAGGTATAGATATTTTCTCAACACCTTTAAGTTCTTTTGAAAATCCACGAAATAAAAGCGAGAGGATAACTCCGCTGTTTCCACGTGCGCCACGAAGCAGAGCAGATGCCGCTGCAGAAGCAACTTTATCCGCCGGTAAATTTTTTACGGTCGATAGCTCAAGGCTCGCCGCAGACATTGTCATAGACATATTTGTTCCGGTGTCTCCATCTGGAACAGGAAAGACGTTTAGTGAGTCCACATACGCCTTATAATTTGACAAATTGTTTGCCCCCGAGATATATGCATCTCGAAGGGTATTACCGCTAATCATTCTAAATAAAACCCCCAGTTAATTTCCTACTACAGTATCGATATAAACATTTACCTTTTCAACGGGAAATGAAGTTGCCGACTCAACTGTATATTTAATTTTTGAAACGATTCCTTTTACAGTTTCGTTTATATTAACTCCAAAACTCGCTATGATGTTCACAGTGATAAATAGTTTACCTTTTTTATATTCCACTTCAATCCCTCTGCTCCGACCTTTGTTTTTAAACAGAGATAATAGCTTTGAGGGTGAGGAAAAATCCGATATGCCGCCGACGCCAAAACAACTCTTGACAGTGTGCTCGACAAGCGAAATCAAATATTCTTGTGTTGGATATATTGTGCCTAAATGATTTTCAAACTTTAGCATAACGATGCTCCTTTACTTTTAGATGTTTCACTTTTATATATTCTACCACAAAAGTGAAGAAAATAAAAGTAATCTTTTATATTCAAACTGTTTTCCATAATACGACATATTGCGCATATAACATTTAAGCAACCTAGGTAAAAACAGGGTTTGGAAAAGAGAGAATAAAGAAAATATTTGAAGTTATAATGAGGATATTACAAACCGAGTTTTCTCTAAACTCAAATAACTCAGATAGATAAACCAAAATAAAAAACTAAAAAGGTATTGACAATTAAACTGTTATCGAATATACTGAACATGTAAAGTGGTTAGTTGGTCAACTAACTAACCAAACAGGAGGTGTAGTTTTGAGAATAGATGAGCGCTCGAGTGAACCTATTTTTATCCAGATAGCAAACAACCTAGAAGAGACAATATTAAATGGGGTATACGGTGAGGAGTGCCAAATACCATCAACAAACGAGCTCTCAGCCCTTCTATCGATAAATCCCCAAACGGTGCTCAAGGGGATGAATATACTAGTCGATAGCGGTATTATCTATAAAAAACGCGGTGTAGGAATGTTTGTCTGCGATGGTGCGATAAAGATAATTAAAGGCAAGAGAGAAGCAAAGTTTCACGAAAATTTTATAGCGCCGATGATGAAAGAAGCTTTGAGTTTAGGGATGAGCAAAGGCGATATATCGAAGATGATCGAAAAGGAGTATAACGATGGAAATGATAACGGTTGATAGAATATCAAAGAGCTTTAAAAATGTTGAAGCACTAAACGATGTCAGTGTAGAGTTTGAGTTTGGCAAAATATACGGGCTACTCGGCAGGAATGGCGCTGGTAAGTCAACACTTATAAAAATAATGACAAACAGAATTTTTCCAGACAAAGGAAATATAAGAATTAACGACGAAATTACAACTGAAAACTTTAAACTTCGAGAACTCATATATTTTATGACCGAGGAAAATTTCTACTCAACGATGAAATGTAAAGCAATATTTGATGTTACAGAGAGTTTTTATAAGTCGTTTAATAAAAAACTAGCTTATGAATATGCAGGGTTGTTTGGGCTTAATTTAAAACAAAAATTCTCGAATCTGTCAACTGGATATAAAAACATATTAAAGTTAATTATTGCGCTCTGCCAAGACCTTCCGTATCTTGTTTTTGATGAGCCGGTAGTTGGACTTGATGCATATCACCGTGAGCTTTTCTATAAACTATTGCTAAAATGCTATGGTGAGGGAGATAGAACAATTATCCTTGCCACCCACCTAATTGAAGAGGTATCATCAATTATCGAAGATGTCGTTATCATAGACAACGGCAAAGTTCTGCTAGCAGATAACGTTTGTAACATTGTATCAAAAGGGTATAGCGTTGGCGGTGCGCCCAATTTAGTGTCTGAGTACTCAGCGGGAAAAAATGTTATCGACAGCGAGGAGATAGGCGGACTTCGCATCGATTACATTCTAGAGGATAAACCCGATGTAGTAGACAGCAAGCTGATTGTTTCTGCTTTGAGTTTGCAGAAGATATTTGTAAGATTGACAGGAGGGATAGATGATGAGCAGCGCAGCTAGAACAAATAAAATGGTGGGCTATTTGATGGGTGCTTCGCTAAAAAGCATTTTGATATTTGTAGCGGTAGTTATAGGTTGTAACCTGCTCGGCGTTTCGCTGATTACTATTTCAACCTCGAACGGTGAAGTATATGGAAAATTTGATTTTGCAACTGCTGGATTTATATTTATGGGTTTTGTCGGTGTCAGCGGCTTTTCAGAGGATTTCAAGCTTTTTATGCAAAACTGTTTTACAAGAAAAGAGATATTTATATCCCAAATTATCTTCTTCGCGCTAACCTCTGCAATACTTGCAATACTCTCTATAATTATGAGAGTTGTATCGGAGATACTCACAAATGTAATACATATAACAAGCCTGTTCAATATGATTTATGAGGGGCGAATAAACATATTCACCGAATTTATACTAACATTTTTTATGGGATTACTCGTTTCAACTGTCGCATATTCGATAACAATACTGCTAAACAGGTTTGATAAGCGCAAAGTGGGATTTTCGTTTATCTTAGTGGGAGTAGTTTTAGTTGCATTTTTCACAACAGCACCTGCTCTAACACATGAATTTTTCACAGCAGTTGCATTTGCTTATGGATTTACCGAAAACGGCATTTTTCCATTTAATGCAGTAATAACGCTTATTGTTTCGCTTTCGCTTATGACATTTATAAGTAATAGACTATTGCAGAGACTAGAGTTGAAATAACCAAGTTTAAATGTCCTATTATTGCCTTCATATAATAAAAACATATAAAAAACTTTGCACAACAAAGGAAATACGAAAAAAACAAAATGTATAGAGTCTATCGCGAGATAGTATCTATACATTTTTGTGTTGTCACATTATTTTTTTAAATGTTTTGTAACTATATCAAAAAGATGGTCTTTGTATGAAAATTTAATTGTTCTATTTAATATAGCGCTAGCTAGTAGTTTTAAAGGAAACTGAATTTGAGGCGAGATATCGAAAATGCATTTGGCAGGATATAATTCAAAAATTTTGCTTATTGCTCTGAAGATAACAGCAAGCCACAATAGTGCAGTAACCTCCAAAGATTGATTTGAGATTACTAATACAATAGAGTTTATAAGCTTTTATACAGGAAATATTATAAACACACCTTAAAAACTGATTTTTTTAAACTATATATATTGATATTGAGCAGATAACATTGTAAAATATAAATAGCGTGCCAGGTTTTATATATCAAGGGTTAATTTTAAGCTTGTGAGGAGAGAAATATGACCGAAAAAGAAAAATGCGCAGCTGGAGAGCTGTATTTGGCGAGTAGCGATAAAGAGCTTATAATGGAGCTCAAAGAAGCAAAAGATGCTTGTTTCCAATTCAATAATACAAAACCATCAGAAAATAAAGAGGCAATGGAGCGATTGAAAAAACTGTTTGGTTCTGTGGGTGAGAATTGCGTAATAACAGCGCCGTTTTTTTGCGACTATGGCTATAACATATCAATAGGTGATAATTTCTATGCAAACCACAACTGTGTTATTCTAGATTGTGCAAAAGTGACTATTGGAAAAAATGTTCTTATAGCACCAAACTGCACAATCTCTGCTGCAACTCATCCTGTTTCTGCGGAAATAAGAATGAAAGGGCTTGAGTATGCTCTACCTATAACGATAGAAGATGATGTTTGGATTGGAGCTAATGTGGCTGTAATGCCCGGAATAACAATAGGTGCGGGATCTGTGATTGGAGCTGGGAGCGTTGTAACTAAAGATGTTCCGAGTGGTGTGGTCGCATTTGGGAATCCATGTAGGGTTGTGCGAAAGATTGAAGAGTAATAAACTATAAGGTCGAATATTATCTAGCTGTTGCGCAGATAATTACTTGCTATTCGTGATAAACAGATTGCATAGCGATTGCGCGCAGTGATGTAAATAAAAAGTAGTAGAAATTTTAATTTGTATTACATTTGTTATTTTGCATTTTAATAGGTTTTATATAGAGTTTTGGATAAATGAGTTTTATCTAGATAGAGAGTTTTTAACAAAAAAAGGGACTGCCAAAAGGCAGTCCCAACGAAACCTTTATGTAAACGAGCAAAATACATAAAGGCAGAGGATTGTAATAGTTTGCACTACAAAGATATAATAAATTTGGCTTTTTGTCAATATTAATTGCTAATTTTTTGAAAAATAGTTGTAATTTGGTTAAGAGGAGAAGGTATGAAAAAATTATTGATTGTGGTAGACTACCAAAATGATTTTGTAACAGGTTCCCTTGGATGTGGAAAAATGGCGGAAGATTTATATGATGGGATTGTGAAAAGGATAAAAGAGGTTGAAAATAGTGGCGGTCAGGTGCTTTTTACTCTTGATATACATGGCGATGAGTATCGAAGTACAGAGGAAGGGAAATTGTTTGCGCCACATTGTATCCGTGGAACCGTCGGAGCACAGTTACATAAACTTGAAGAGTTTGCGAAGAATAAGTTGGAAAAAAGCAGCTTTGGATCGACTGATATAAAAGATAATCCACTTGTTGAGTGGGCTGATGAGATAGAGATGTGCGGAATAGCAACTAATGTTTGCGTGCTATCGAATGCTGTTATACTCAAAAATTTCAAAAGTGAAAAAGTCATATCTATTATCGAAAGTCTTTGTGCGAGTTTTGAGAAAGATTTGCACGATGCTGCTATAAAAGTGATGAAATCAATGGGGATTAAAATAATATAAAGGAGATGTGTTATGAATAAAGGGGACTGTTTAATTGTTGGGATTGCTGGGGGAAGCGGTAGTGGAAAGACTACGATGGCAGAAAAACTATATGAGGATTTAAAGGGCGATGCACAGATTTTATACCACGACTACTACTATCGCAATAATGATCACATTGCATTTGAGGATAGAGTCGGCATAAACTACGACCATCCAGATAGCCTTGAGACTGAGCTTATGATTGAAGCGGTTAAAGATCTTAAAAATGGGCAAAGCATAAAGCATCCTACATATAATTTTGCAGAGCACACACGACATAAAGATTGGCATCTAATGGAGCCTGCGAAGGTTATAATCGTTGAGGGAATTTTGATTTTTGAAAACAAAGAGCTTCGTGACCTATTCGATATAAAAATATTTATTGATACATCATCTGATCATAGATTTATTAGAAGGATGCAAAGAGATGTAAAAGAGCGCGGAAGAACTATTGATGGCGTAATCGAACAGTATTTAGCTACGGTAAAACCTATGCACCAAGCATTTGTCGAGCCGAGCAAAAAAACTGCTGACATAATTGTCCCATCAGACTACCATAATCCAGTAGCTTACAAGGCTATTTTATCGAGAATAAAAGCTATAATAAAAAAGATGGCGTAAAGATACAAAAATGCGATGAGATATTAGTTTCCATAAAAACTAATATCTTGCAGTAAGCTGCAATGTTTCGTTTGGTTAAATAGTATTTAAATATTTCAAGATTTGGCGCACAAACCTCAAATAAGTCTTATAGGGGGCTTGGCGACGATCTAAATTTCGGTTAATAGCTTGTATTAGAGCGGGGAGGAAGAAGATGGACTATAAAACTAACCTTACAGAGCCTGGTTTAAATGGACTCTCTGAAAATGGTAGGTTAATATTTAAGGGTGCTCTTTTAATTGATCCGAAAAATAATATTGAAGAGATTTGTGATATAGCAGTTCTAAATGATAAAATCTCCGAAATAGGAATAATTACGGAGAGAACAAATGATAGAGTGGTAGATGCTAGAGGGCTTTATATCATGCCGGGACTTGTTGATATGCACCTGCATCAAGGGGATCTTTTTGAAGTCACGACAAATCCTATATTTTCAGCTTGCGAAGATGGAGTGACGACTGCATTTAGCCCGGGTGCGTCTAATACCGCTATGGCACCAGCGCTTTTTTCCGCGGAAACAGATAGAGGGCTACCTATTAATTCAGGCGTTTATATCGGTGCGGCAGCGATTTTAGCTACTATGATGACAACTGAAGATTGGATTTCGTTCTTTAAAGGTGAAATCTCGCGCGAGACAGCGCTTCTAAAGCTATCTAGAAACCCGATAACAGTGGCTACAGGTATGAATGTAATTGGAATAAAAGAGCATATGGGACATTATATTTTAAGCGATGAAAGCTTAGATAAGCTCTTTGAGATAACTGCGAAATCGAATCTTTTATTTATGAGTCATACACAAGATCTTGCGCATACAAAACGCCTTTTAAAAATATCAAGCGGGCGGAAGTTCTATCTTGGACACGCAACTGCAGCTCTTTGCGGTAGCCATGGAGAAGAGATAGAGAGTACCGAGATGCTTCTGGATATTTTGCGAAATGAGAATGTTGAAGCTGAGTTTGTAAGCTCGATGATGAGGGCAGGCGGCGGATGCAGAGAAGGGATGATCTTAAGCGATAGTGTTCGTAAACACTGCTATGATATGCTTTCTAATAAAACCGTTAGTATCCTTGCAAGCGACGGTCAAGCTCAGGCGACGATGAAGGGTTTTGGCGATAGCAGAGATAATATTCCGGCTATTTTAGAACTTGTAGATGAAGGGGTTTTATCCCTTATCGACGCAGTTGCAACGATGACAGTAAACCCTGCGAAATATTTATATGAAACAACAAGATGCGAAGATTTTAAAAAGATAGGAAACCTATCGAAGGGCAGCTATGCGAATATAACGGTTGTCTGCCCAAAATCCAAAAGAGCTATTTATACTGTTGTGAATGGTGAGATTTCCTCTTTTGAGAGTAGATATATAAGGAGAGCGACAAATGGCAGATTTGTCTCGAAGTTTGGAGTTTTGAAAACTCTTGGAGTGGGGAATTTGCCTTTGTATGAGGTTGTAAAATGATTGAGACGTTAATTGATTTGATAAAAATTCACTCGGACGGTAAAGATGAGAGCCGGGTTTGTGATTATATTGAAAAAAGACTTGACTGCTTTGACTGCAAGAGGGTCGAGGGAGAAGCTGGGCGAGAATCGCTTATTGTCAGTATAAAGGGAGAGCGTCGAGGCGCCCTTGCGTTTATAGGCCATATCGATACTGTACCTGTTCCCACAGGAGATGTTTGGAAATATCCGCCGTTTGATGGATATTTCGATGGTGAGCGCGTTTGGGGACGTGGCGCATGCGATATGAAAGGCGGAGTTAGCGCGATGATAGCTGTTGCGGAGAGCTATAAAGATACGCTCCCACCGAGGGACTTAAAATTTATCTTCACAGCAGATGAGGAAACAAGCGGGTTTGGCATAAGAGGGGTTTTAAGGGACGGCGGGTTTGAAGGTGTTACCGAGACGGTTATATGCGAGCCTACTTCGCTAAAAGTGGGCGTATGTGAAAAAGGTGCTTTGTGGCTATCGATAAAGGCAAAAGGCGTTGCAGCACATGGGAGTGCACCTTCACTTGGAGTTAATGCAATATCAAAAGCGCTTGAGGTGGCAGAGAGAGTACGACAAAGGGTCGAAAATGGATTAATTGATCCTATACTCTATAAAAATACAGTAGCACTAACAACTCTAAACGCTGGCACTAAAGCAAATATGATTCCAGATAGTGCTGTATTCACCCTCGATATTCGGACAATTCCGTTTACGAAAAACAGTGAGATAATTGAGTTTGTAAGTTCTATGGAAGAGATTGAATTTGAAATTCTAAACAATCGCCCGGCGATAAGCGAGCCATTGCAAAGTCCGCTTGTCAAAAAATGCAAAGATGCAGGAGCTTGTGATGTAACGGGTCTTTCATTTTATACAGACGGAAGCCAGTATGTAACTGAAACGAAATTACCTTTTGTTATTTTAGGGCCTGGTGACCCTGCTCTATGCCATAAAAAAGATGAGTTTATCCATGTAGAAGAGCTTTTTGGGGCAAAAGAAATCTATACGAAATTAATAAACTCTTAATAAAAATGCCGAAACTGTTAATTATAAAAACAACAAAAAGACATAATACAGGTGTATTATAAGACCATACCTTCAAATAGGTTTTAAATACCCCCCAAAAAAGAAAAAGACAGGTGAACTTACCCCCTCACCTGTCTTTTTATTTTATTTTTCTTTGCTATTTATAAGCTATACAAAAAGTTAAACGTTTTGTCAAGAAATAGTCATAAATTAATTCTATACTAAAGATAATCTCAACAAACAGAGATTTATATTAAATAGGAACGGGCAAGCTAGCTAACTTGTCCGTTTTTTATTGTTTACAATTTATTTAAACTCTAAAGATAAAATTATGGTAAAATTCACTTAAATAAACGTTTTATTATTGGAGGTAGTAAAAATGGCGAAGATTAATATGCCCTATGAAAAGCTTATGCAAAGACTTGAAAAACCTGTTGGCAAAGTTATAGATGTAGTTTTGGACACCGATACTTACAATGAAATTGATGACCAATATGCTATTGCGTACCTTATAAAAAGTCCTGAGAAATTCAACCTAAAAGCGATATATGCAGCTCCGTTTCAAAACCTAAAAGCAGAAACTGCAAAGATAGGTATGGAGATGAGCTACGATGAAATTTTCAATACTCTAAAGCTTATGGGTAGAGAAGATTTGAATGATATGGTTTACCGCGGTAGTGAGAGGTTTTTGGATAACGAAGAGACCCCTGTCCAGAGTGAAGCGGTTGATGATATGATAAAAAGAGTTATGGAGCGTCCAGATGATGATCCGCTCTATATTCTAGCAATAGGAGCTATAACAAACGTAGCATCGGCACTTATAAAAGAGCCTCGCATCGCTGAGAAATGCGTTATTGTTTGGCTTGGCGGACATGCGCTTGACTGGTATGACACAAAAGAGTTTAATATGGTTCAGGATATTGCAGGAGCTAGAGTGCTTTTTGATAGCGGCGCGCCAGTTGTTATGCTACCTTGTATGGGAGTTGTATCTCATCTTGCAACAACAGGCCCTGAGCTTAACTACTGGCTAAAGGGTAAAAACCCACTCTGTACCTACCTTTGTGATATAACTGTTGAAGAGGCTAATATGTTTAATCAAGGAGAGTTTTGGAGCAGAGTTATCTGGGATGTTGCAGCTGTTGGCTGGTTTATGGATTATGAGCACGAGTGCATCTACGACAGACTCGAGCCGTCACCACTTCCAGCGTATGACGGAACATATAGCTTTGTTCGCAACAGACATCCAATAAAATATGTTTACGGTATCCGCCGTGATAGAATTTTTGAAGATCTATTTACAAAGCTTGCGAAAAACGACTAATTAGATAAATGAAAAAGCGATGGGGGGGAAACTTCGTCGCTTTTTTTGTTTTTAAAAGGTTAGGTTTAGAGTTTTGGTAGTGGTCGATTAACAAGAGATTTAAAATATATTTTTTAATTTAATTGTATCTTATACCGCACGCTTTGCAGTTGCATAGATAAAAAAATTCAAAAGATGAGCAAAAAATTAAAATTTTGCTTAAATTTTGTTTTAAAAGACAACAAAAGACTATTGTTTTTTTGAAAAGAAATGGTAATATATAAATGACAAAGATTTAAAGGAGCTAAATATGGTACTTGCAGTTGATATAGGCAACACAAATATCGTGCTTGCAGCAATGAGGGGCGACGAGATTGTATTCTCATCGAGGATATATTCTGAGCGTCGTATGATGGAGGATCAGTATACTGTTCTACTAAAAGACCTTCTCCGTCTTTATAATGTTAAGCCAAGCGAGTTTGAGGGAGCTGTTATATCCTCTGTTGTGCCGGAGATAACTCCATCTGTAGTGAGAGCAATATCTGTAATAATAGATAAAAAGGTGCTTTGTATAGGTCCTGGTGTTCGGAGTGGTCTCGATATAAAAATCGATCACCCAACCGAGCTCGGAGCTGATTTTGTTGCGAGTTCTGTCGCTGCACGAGAAGAGTATCATCTGCCATCTATAGTTATTGATATGGGAACTGCGACTAAAATCTCGGTAGTCGATAGTAGTGGTGCGTTTGCCGGAGGAGCGATTATTCCTGGAATGAAGATTTCGATGGACGCGCTATCACACAGTGCGGCACAGCTGCCAAACATAAGCTTTGAGAATGTTGGGAATCCAATAGGGAAAAACACTATCGACTGTATGCGAAGTGGAATAATCTATGGAACCGCCTCAATGCTTGATGGAATGATTGACAGATATCGAGAAGAGATCGGCGAAGAGGTCTCGGTTGTTATAACAGGTGGTCTTGCGAAAACTGTTGTTCCGTTTCTTCGAAACAAGGTGGTATTGGATGAAAATCTTATCCTGAAAGGCCTACTCACAATCTACAAAAAGAATAGCTGACTTTAAACTTTGATTTTAGCGTTGCATCCTTTTGGGAGCGACAGCAAGGAGATTAAAATGAAAAGCAAAAATTTAGTTAGAGCAAGTCTTGTTTTGGCACTACTCGTAGTGCTCGATCTAACCGGTATAGGGATTATTAGAATTCCAGCACTGCCGGCGTTCACAATTTTACACGTTCCGGTAATAGTTGCATCAATTGCGTTCGGACCTAAAATCGGTATGGTTTCGGGGTTTGGATTTGGGTTGATTTCATTTTTTGAAGCAACATTTAGGCCGGGTTCACCAATAGATATGCTCTTCTCGCCGTTCACATCAGATAATCCAATAGCCTCAATTATTATGACATTTGTCCCAAGGATAATTTTAGGGCTAATTCCGTTTTATATATACAAGCTGCTTAGCGGCAAAATAGGTAGTAGATTTTCGGTTTTAATATCGGCAATAATATCAACAGTTGTCCACTCAACTCTCGTGCTCACAGCGCTTGCAGTTTTTTTTAAAGAAATTCCGCTTGCATCACTATTCATAACAATAGTTAGTTTAAACACGTTGCTTGAAACAGTAGCTGCGGCAATTATCGCTACAGCGCTTGCGCCACCATTAATGAAAAACTTTTAAAATATCATAATAATTATAAACAGGAGAGTTTGCTCTCCTGTTTTTTTGCATCAAATGGTACACATAATGCAGATTATTCAAAAAAATCAGCGATTTCAAAGGGGTTTTGGCAGACAAAAAAACTTAATATAAAGCAAAAACACAGAAGAAACCATCTGAAATAAGTAGGTGTAGCTATAAAACACTAGCTTTAAGCTGAATATGCATAAAAATATTTTAAAACTTATAGGTTTTGTGCTACAAAACTCTAAATAAGTAGTCGCAATAGCTGTCTTATCCTTTTTAATCTATGAGTTATTGAAGTGAAAAAAACAAAAATATTAAACACACCAGAAAAAGACTACCACTATTAATCTTGATAGTGGTAGTCTTACTTTTAAAATATAATACTATTTAGAAGCAAATGTTTTCGCATAAACTTCATCTTGCTCGTTTAGATGTGTAACATAGCCTATTGGTATTTCATTGTTAGTTGCTTCGATAATTTGCCTCACAGCAAATTCATTAAAAGCTCCGCAAAGTTCAATGCACTGAACACCTTCAGCTGCTAGCTTTTTTGCTGTTTCGCAAGCATCTTGAACGTTCGCAACACCGACGATTTGTGCAACACCATTTTTAATAGTTGCTCTATCTACTAATGAATTAAAGTCGCCCATAATTAAGTATGCAAATTTCATTTTAAATTACTCCAAAGTTAGTTTTTAATTGCCCTGCTCATCATTGTTAATATTCATCTTCATAATGCCGCGGTACTTGCTTCCAATAGTTCTCTCAAGGGTAAATGGCTCTCCCTCAACATTCGGGTATCTGTCTACAAAGCTTTTTATCATAGCGCAGTCTTCAGTTGAGAGCTCAAAGTCGAAAATCTGCTTATTTGAGTCGACATGTCTTGAGTTTCGAACACCAACGATAGCGGCTGCGACGGCCTTTTGATTTAATATATATTTAGTTGCAACATTTGAGATGCTCACCGAATATCTATCGGCAATCTCCTTTAGAATAGATAGAAGCTGCTGATATCCGCTCCATTCAAGTGTATCTTCGATAACTTGAAGGTATTTTGTCTGTGAGCGGGTTTCGATAGTATCTATATTTCTGTTTATCCAACGCTCTGCGAGAAAACCACCTGAGAGGGTGCCGTAGCATAGAAGGGCTATATCGTTTTGAGAGCAATAGTCTTGCATCTCTTTTTCAACTCTTCTATCAAACAGCGAATATTGAGCCTGATTTGAAACAACAGGGATGCCGGCGTCTATCAGTTTTTTTAGATTTTCGGTATCGAAATTTGTGGTGGCGATATTTCTTATCTTACCTTTCTCCTGAAGCCTTTTGAGATATCCAGCTGTCTCGATGCAACCTGGAACCTCGTAGTCCCACCAATGAAACTGAACGAGGTCTAGAGAATCTTTATTTAGTCTTTTAAGGCTTCTGTCGATAATCTTTTCTGTAAAAGAAAAATCAACTTCTGAGAGCTTTGCAAGATCTGGAACATATTTTGTATGAACCTGAACGCTATTTGCAGTATAGCTTGCACTACCGCGAAGCTCTGCTACAAATGAGCCGATAAACTCTTCAACACCGGTGTAGATATCTGCGCAATCAAAAGTTGTAAATCCCTGCTCTAAAAGCTGATAAAATGCTTTTTTGATATCGGAGAAGTCGAGGTTGTTTGCTATTGTATGACCTTGTGATAGCTGCCAACAGCCATTAATTACCCTATTTATTTCGTAACCGTTTTTGAAAGTATATCTCTGACTCATATATTTATCTCCTTTATTCATCGTCCGTCAGCGGCACTATGGTGCACTCGCTATGGCTTTGTGTTCGTGTGGTTGTTCTTGTTATCTTAAACTGTGCGCCGCAGTTTGGGTCAGGGCATGCGATAAGCGAATCGGTGCGCATCCAGTCGTTGTGGTGAAGTTCTCTTTGTTTTGCGGGGAGAAGAGGGAGTAGCGCTGCGAGCGAATACATTGAAAACTTTGTATCTTTTGGGAAAATTAAATTTTCTCCTTCTACTAAAAAATAATCGCCAACATTATGACTACAAACCATTGGTTTATCCGATGCAACCACTTCAACTCTTAAATCATACAGTGTAAACTTATCGTCCATAAAAAGCTCTCCTTTAAAAATAAAAACACCTGTCCTCAAACATTTCTGTTAAGGACAGATGTGAAAATCTGCGGTACCACCTTATTTGATGCAAAAGCATCCACTCAATACAAATATCAAACAATATTCGAAGCTTTATAACGTAAGCTATTCGTCGCAACTACTATCAAAAGATTTCGTATTGCCCTCAAAGACCCATTTACTACCCTGTATCTACGGTACTTCCACCAACGACCGCTCTCTGCAAGACCAATAAGTAGTTTTACTCTCTTATCATAGGTTTATTTTTTAAAATAATATCACAGTGATTTTGTTTTGTCAACAATTTTATTAGCCAACAGAATTAAAGTCCGAAAGATCTATATCTCGAATAACATACTCAAAGATGTCATCATTCTCAACTATTTCTGTAGTTTCTAAAACTTCGTTTTCGGCATTTATCATAGCAGTATCTATAAGGTTATCACTTACAAGCGAAACCCAAGCCTCTGCACCTTTTTCGATAAGAACAGTCAGATGATATCCATAAACTGTCTCGATTATTTCATAGTCACCAATAGATGTGTTTGGATCGAAAAGGAAGTCGTTTATTTCAGTAACCATATCGCCGTCTAAAACATTGCTGTAAACACCGCCAGTTGAAGCGCTTCCCATATCATCGGTATGTTCAGTTACAAGTTCAACGAAAAGTTCATCAGTAGCGCCGCCAGCTTCCCACTGTTCGGTAAGAGCTGTAATCTCTGCAAGTGCGGCATCTTTTTGTTCCTGTGTAGCTTCGCTTCCATCTTCGTTAAATCCTATTAATAGATGTTTCATTCCAACAGATGCAGGAGCAGTATTCTTCTCTCTGCTAACAAATTCAATTACATAGTATCCTTCTGCTATCTCAACAACAGTAGTATCACCAGCTTCTCTTGATGGGTCAACTAGATACGCTTTTAATTCATCATCATAAAGGTTCATTCCTTCAACTGCTGCAAATGTGTAGTCATATCCTTCAGGAAGGGTTGAAAGGACATCCTCTCCGAGATATTCATCAGAAAGCTCTTTGAAGTTTTCGCCATCAAGACGGCTAAACATCTCATCTGCATTATCTTTTGCGCCTTCAACAGTGCCGTCAAAGAACATATTCTTGAAGGTGAAAAGATCAAAGTAATCTTTGTTCTCTTCATATTGAGCATCAATAGCGTCCTGGCTTAAATCAATAGCGTCGATTTGAGATTGTAGATACTCATTTACAGTATATAGAGTTGTTATGATGTTTGAAACTGTCTCGAATGTTATACCTTCGCCAATAAATTCCGCAACATACTCTTCGTTAGTTAAATTTTCATTTGCGGCAGCGCTCTCAAGGGTTGCAAGAGCTTCTGCAGCAGCGGTATAGGTTTCCTCTGATGCTTCAAAACCTGATTTATTTGCAGCATCAAGCATACCGTAATTATAATGAATTGTGTTAAGTGTTAGCTCGTTAAAATAATCCGCCCAAGTTCCAACGTCAGGGTCGATAGAACAATGCTGTTCACTAAGTGGTAATGTGAAATCAATATTGAAATATGCAAGCATTGAGCTGTTATTTGTCAAGAAGTTTGAAGTTGAAATAGCATACATATAATTATACTCAGCAGCTGAAACTTCAACATCTCCAACGGTTATAACTATCTGGTCATCAAGTGAGGGTGAAGCGAATGGTCCGCTCTTTGTAGCGAAAAGGTATCCAAATACCCCAACAACCAAGACTGCAACCAATGATATGGCGATAATTAATCCTTTTCCGCCTTTTTTGTTATCTTCACCAACAACATGCATGGTGTTTGTTGTTGCACCATCTTCTGCAGTTTGCATATCTTCCTCTAGGCTATCGGTCGCATCTTCCGCTGAGTTATCAAGATCTAGATCTTCGATAACCTCTTCATCTTCAATGGTGAGATCTTTTTCTTCAGAAACGACATCTTCGGTTTTGTCGTCAGAATCAACTTCTGTTTTTGCAGTTACATCAGTTGTTTCTTCGGTAGTATCATTGTTTATCTGCTCGTCGGTTTGTTTATCTTTATCTATCATAACTATCTCCTTTAGATTTATATCGTTATAGTATCAACTAAATATGTCAAAACTGTAACATTTCACGTATTCTATATAATACTAAATAAAAGGCAAATAGTCAATTAAATAATAGGATTAGTAGTAATTTTCTATTGTTACATCGGTGTAATAATACTTTAAAATATCTTTGTAGTTATACCCATTCGTTGCAAGTACCTGCGCACCCTCTTGGCTAAGTCCTACCCCATGACCATACCCCATCGTTTCAAATGTGAAGGTATCATCTTGATAGGTTATGGTGATCGCGGCGGAGCGAAGAGAGAAAAGTGCACGTAACTGCTCGCCAGTATAGAGTTTTCCAGCAAGGTTAATTGTATCGACATATCCGTTTTCAAAATAGTAGATATCGGAAAAAAGAGCGGCAGTATCAAGCGAAAACGCAGCGGAGGGATTGTCGGCGGATAGTATTTTCACAACTTCATCTTTGTGAAAACTTGCAGCCGAGATATCATAATCCTCAACTGTTGCAACAGAGCGAAGATATGGCAGAGATGAAGTCCAGACCTGCTCGCTTGCAGCGGTAGCGAGTGCAGATGAAGCATGGTATGCAGCGGCGATAGGAGCGTTATCATAGAGGATAGCTTCCCCTAAAACCTCTTGGCAACCACTGCTAATCTTTAAGTAGTACTCCATATAGCGAATTCCCCAAAAATCGCTCATAGCATCTCTGTCCATATATCCTTTGTTATTTTCGATATCGCAAGAGAGCGACTGATTAGGAAAGTTTTCACTATAATAAATAGCATAACTAAGGGAAGCGAGTGCTTGAGCTTTCAGTGCCTCTATATCGAAATTTGCCGGCATCTCGGCGGCGACAGCACCAATCATATAGTCGAGGTAGGAAACCGATATATACTCACCGCTCCCAATATCATAAAGTGTAATAGTATCTTCGAGAGTTAAGGTATTTGGCGGCTGTGTTTCACTATCATTTTGGTTATCTCCCTCAATTTGATTGTCTGGAGTGTCGGGCGTTGTATTCTCACTTTGAGAAGAGGTGGCTTGACTGCTTTTTGAATTTTGCTCTGGCGTTGTTGCAATTATTCTGCTATTATTATCTATAAAGAGGATTGGTACTGCCAAAAATATAATAATAAAAGCGACGATATAAAGAAATATTCTTTTCATAGGCACCCCTGTATGAAATATTAAATTGAAAATATTTCATAATTTGTTTTATTTTTTTGTAATACAGCTGATTTTTGAGCAAAAAATGAAATTTAATAAAAAAATAATTGCAAAAACAGTGAAAAAAGCTTGACTATTTACCATGCAACCTTTAAAATGTAAATAACAGTTAAATAAATTTATGTAAATGGCGGTGAAATTATGTATAGTAATGTGGAAAACGCAGTAAAGATTCTCTCAGATGAGTTTCTTAAAAATAATAAAATCGATTCTGAAAGCTATGAAAAATATGATGTAAAAAGAGGGCTTCGCAATAAAAACGGCACTGGTGTCATGGCAGGTCTTACGCTGATTTGTGAAGTTGAAGGATACAAAGTTGAAAACGGTGAAAAAATCCCAGCTGAGGGAAAACTGTTTTACCGAGGAATAGATGTTGCGGAGATAATTGATAACTGCATAAAAGAAGATAGATTTGGTTTTGAGGAGGTAGCTTGGCTGCTTCTATTTGGTGAACTTCCAACAGAGACACAGCTCGATTTCTTCAAAGAGATAATGGAAGAGTTTCGCGATCTTCCGTATGGTTTTGCGGAAGATATGATTTTAAAAGCTCCATCGCCAAATATAATGAACAAGCTTGCGCGCAGTATTTTGGCGCTATATAGCTATGATGAATCACCTGAGGATTATAGTCTTGAGAATATTATGAGGCAGGCTATGATGGTTATAGCGAGAGCTCCAACTATTGTTGTAAATGCGTATCAGATAAAGAGATGGACTTATGATAATCGCAGTATGTATTTTCATCGTCCAAAACCAAAACAGAGTATCAGTGAGGCGTTTTTGCGTATGCTTCGAGGAAATAAGCAGTATACAAACGAAGAGGCAAAACTGCTAGATATCTGTCTAATACTTCAAGCGGACCACGGTGGAGGAAATAACTCAACATTTACAACAAGAGTTATCTCATCAAGTGAAACAGATACCTTCTCAGCCCTATCAGCGGCAGTAGGATCGCTAAAGGGTCATCGTCACGGCGGTGCGAATATAAAAGTTAATGAGATGATGGACTATATAAAAGCAGGGATAAAAGACCCAAAAGACGAGGGAGAAGTTCTAGCGTTTCTTGAGAGAATTATTAAAAAAGAAGAGGGCGATGGCTCAGGACTTATCTATGGAATGGGGCATGCTGTTTATACAAAGAGCGATCCAAGAACAAAAATTCTCTATGAAGCTGCATATAAACTTGCAGAAGAAAAAGAGATGCTTGATGATCTATTGCTTATTAGAACCGTTGAAAAACTAGCACCGCAGGCGTTTGCAAATATTAAGGGTGGCGGTAAAGATATTTGTGCGAATGTTGACTTATATTCTGGATTTATCTATAACCTACTATCAATACCAACAGACCTTTTCACTCCGCTTTTTGCAATAGCGCGTATGCCGGGATGGTGTGCTCACAGAATTGAGGAGGTAATGACAGGTGGAAGAATTATGAGACCTGCATATAAATTCCTCGGTGAGAAGAGAAGCTATAAAAAAATTGATGATAGAGGATAAGTTTTAATGAAAAGAAATTTGCTTCTAATTTCGGGATATCCATTTTTAGCGACACTATTTTTAGTGTCGCTTTACCTACTTTTGTCAACTGAGATAATTTATAGCGCTATGATAGTTTCGGTTTTAGCGCTCTATATTTTAGCGCTAATGGTATTTTTTTTAATATATGGTAAATATTTAAAGCAGGAATTTTGGGATAATAAAATAATTAGAGTGATAACAGCGCTTAGTGGACTGCCGCTTATCTATTGTATAGTGAGTGTTTCAAGTTCACCATTTGATATAGCGTTTTATGCAGCGGTTGCATTATCGGTGTTACTAATTGCTATAAATCAAAGAGATATAGCTTTTTTCACACTAACTATAGCGGTAATATTAAAGGTGTATCTGCTAACTCAGGAATATTTCAGTCTACTAAGCTATGCCCTCACCCCATATCATATAGCTTATATAGCGCGCGATATATCTCTTGTTTTCCTCTTGCTTGCAGCGACGAAAAAGCATGGAAATACAGGGAACCGTGGGTTTAAAAAATATGGGTTTATATCGGCGTTTTATATCTTTTCACAGACTGCATCGCACCTGCCATCTATAATGATTAATAGCGAAGTCTTTGAAGCGTTTCAAAGTCCGATTGTCGTCTCGATTTCATTTGTTGCAATAGCTTCGGTACTTGCTCTCCTCGATGGTGGAATGAAAGCTGAGGAGACAGATGACGGTGAGGAGATACTTGAGGGTGACGAAATAGTTATAGATGCAAATAGTGAGGTAGCGCAGTAAAAATTAAAAAAACGCTAAAACTTATAAACAAGTTTGCAGTATATTGATAAAACTTCTTGACATAAAACAGCTTTATTGCTATAATAACAAACGCAATAAGCAGTTTGCTGCTGTAGCTCAGTCGGTAGAGCGCGTCCTTGG
>CAYJGP010000004.1:0-30384 GCA_964369435.1 uncultured Oscillospiraceae bacterium
GGTAACTATAGGGTATGGGAGCATAATAGCTGCTGGAAGTGTTGTGAATAAAAGCATTCCACCGATGTCGATTGCTGGCGGTGCTCCTTGCAAGGTTATTCGAGAGATAACTGATGATGATTTAATTGAAGATTAACTGCTAAATTAAAGCTTGTGGAATAAGGAGCGGCCACCACTCGATGAACTATCGAGTGGGCTGTGCGTAAAGCACAGCTGCCAAACGGATAGTATCCGTTTGGTGGCCGCCATGCAGAGAACCGCGAGAGCGCCACAAGCGTCATATTAAATTTAGCTGCCTTTAAAATCGTCGGATGAGGTGATTGCATGAAACCATATACGGGAGCATATTCGCACGGATGGTATGAAGCGGTAATAAGACCTAAGGGGCTTTTTCGCGCATATAACCAAACAGCGTCGAGTGAAATAGATGAAAGAGCAAAGATTTTAGATGAGTTTTTTTTAGAGGTTGGCGAAAACTGCATTATAGAGCAACCTATGTTTATAGATATCGGGACGAATATTTCGATAGGGGATAACTTTTACGCGGCAAACAACCTAACTATTCTTGATTTTGAAAAAGTAACTATAGGCGACAATGTTGTTATAGGAAGTTATGTTGTAATAGCTGCTGTGTCGCACCCAACCCATCCGTCACAGCGATTTAGAACATCAAAATATGCGATATGCGGCCAAAAGCCGATAAATATAGGAAACAATGTGCGCATTGGCTCAAATACAGTAATACTGCCGGGAGTGAATATTGGAGATAACGCTGTTGTTGAGGCTGGAAGTGTTGTCACGAAAGATGTTTTAGAGAACAGCTATGTGAGCGGCAGACCTGCAAAGATAGCGGAAAACAAATAATTTAGCTTTATTTATCGCTGGGTACCACAGTTGTATTGAGCGAAGATGTTAATCTTCAAATTATAGGATGGAGCTCCGCCGGCACCAAATCGGATTGCATCTATTTTGGTAGCGCCGAAGGTGCAACAGTTTGATTTGAAAATCGAACTGTGCAGGTAGTTTACACAAGCTATGTTTCACACGAACTTCTCTCTACAGCAACAACGTTTCGCATAAACTGCGCCCACAACAGTCTCGTTGCCCACTAGTCGAGGTTCACAATATATCTGTCCATAGAAAACTAAAAACTGATAAAACAAAGAAAAAGACAACTCGAAAGTTGTCTTTTTTTCACTCTGCTATAAAAATGTTTGTATCTTAGACTATGCCAACTGCATATTGAACAGTTATTGAAACAATAACCACTAAAGCCGAAATGATAAATCCGAAAAACATCGGCTTGATGCCTGCCGCTTTCATATGACGGATATCGGTTTTAAGGCCAATTGCTGCAAGAGAGCAAACCATTAAAAATTTACTAGCTTCTTTTAATGCGCTCGAAAAAGCTACAGGGAAAAGTCCGAAACTGTTAAGGGCTGCCATTGCAAGGAAACCGATGATAAAAAACGGAATAATTGAGAAGAAGTTAATCTTTTTACGTGAAACTTTAGCCCCTGTTGCGATAGCCGCTTTCCTTTTTACATGTACGTTTATAAATGCAAATGCTATTACAGTTGGGATAATCGTTATCGTTCTTGTCAGCTTAACCATTGTTGCATAGTCGCCAGCAACTTCTGAGAAAGCATATCCCGCCGCAACAACGCTTGAGGTATCATTTACAGCTGTTCCTGCCCAAAGTCCATAAGCTTCATCTGAAAGACCAAGAGCTATTCCCATTAGAGGGAAGATAACGATCATAATCATATCGAAGATAAATGTAGCGGACATACCAAAGGCGATGTCGGTATCATCTGCTTCGATAACAGGAGAGATAGCAGCTATTGCAGAGCCGCCGCAGATACCAGTACCCGCCGAGATAAGGCTTGCCATCTTCCAGTTAAGACCGAGCATTTTTCCGATAATATAGCCACCACCAAAGCATGTTGCAAGGGTGAAAACCATAACTATAAGCGAGTTTTTGCCGACAGTTAATATGGTACTAACGCTAAGTGATGCGCCGAGCAGTATAATCGCAAACTTTAAAACTCTCTTTGAGACAAAGTCAAATCCGCCTTTATACTGAGAAGAACTACCCCAAAAAAAGTTTATTGCCATTCCTATAAATAGAGCGATAACTGAGCCTCCGATAATATGTATCGGTAGAAGCCCCTCGATAAAGATTGATGCGATAGCAACTGCCAAACTAATGATAATGCCTAAAATATTGTTTTTCATCTGTACCCCACTTTCTATATTGATTTTACCATAGATTTACTATAAAATATAATTATTGATTTTAATTAATCGATAAATAACATTTATTGAGGTTAGTATGATTGACTATAAAGTAAATACATTCCTTGTTTTATGTGATACGAATAGTTACCGTAAAACGGCAGAAAGACTAAATATGACGCAACCTGCGGTCACCCATCATATAAAACAGCTTGAGCGAGAATATAACTGCAAGCTTTTTATCTATAAAAACAGAACGCTTATAAAAACAAGAGAGGCAAAAATTATTGAAAAGTTTGCCCGCAGTGCAAGCTATAATGACAACAAGCTACGTAAAGCACTAGTTGCAAAGGAGTGCCTTAGTTTTAAGATCGGTGCAACACGAACAATTGGAGACTATATTATAGTTGATGATATAAAAAGGATGCTATCAAACAATGAAATTGAGCTAACAGTAATGGTTGAAAACACCAAAAGGCTACTTGAAGCTCTAAGGAAAGGTAGTATTGACGTTGCGTTTATTGAAGGATTTATAGACAGAGAAGAGTTTAGCTATAATGTTTATCGCAGGGAAGAACTTGTTTGTATAGTATCGGCAGAAGAGGGTCTTTATAAAGATGAGTATCAGCTAGCTGAACTATTGGACAAAAGGTTGATTTTGCGTGAAGAGGGGAGCGGTACGAGAGAGGCGCTACAAAGGGTACTAGATCTTTCAAATATGACGGTTGATAGCTTTGGTGGTAAGATCGAGATGAACTCGTTTAAGCTGATAACTGAGCTAGTTGCTGAGGGAATTGGGATATCATTTGTCTATCACTCTGTTGCTAAAAACAACAATAAAATACGTCAGATTAAGATAAAAGAAAGCGCCCTCTTACACGAGTTTTGTTGTGTGTATCTAAAAGATACACAACCGAACAGTCTGCTTGAGAAATTTTTAGATAGCAAAATGTGATTAAACGTTATAGCATCCAAAGAAATAAATAATTATACAATTTTACAAAAAAATTCATTTACATTTTAAAAAAAATGTAGGATAATGTTCTTATATAAGACATAGAGTGATGCTAGAAAAAAAGGGAGGCTTATATGAAGGGAAATAAAACAAAGAAAAAAGGTCAGCTGTCGATGCAATTTAATATACTGATTGCCATTATGACAACAGTAATTGTAACCGTTATGATTTTAATTAGCGGAATTGTAACGCGCGATAATGTAAATATCGAGTTGCAAGATCAAATAAACATAGGTACTAATCTGTTGGAATATGAGCTTCAGTTAGATGAGATTCATGCGATGGATGATAAAACAGAGTTGCTCGATAGGCTAAAAGAGATAACAGGCCTTGAGTTTACTATATTTAACGGCGATGTTCGAGAGTTTACAACTATAATTGTTGATGGTGAGAGAGCGGTTGGAACAGAGCTTGACCCAAATATTGCCGATATTGTTTTGAATAAAGGCGAGTCTTATCAAGGCGAGACTGTAATACTTGGCGAGAAACATTTCACTTCATACATACCGCATTATGATGATGGCGAGATAGTTGGAGTTGTTTTTGCGGGCGTACCTTCAACTGCAAACGACGCATCGTTAAACTCAGCGCTTACAACCTCTATGATAGTTGGAATTATAATGATAATTCTAGTTTGTATAATCGCGAAGATTATGGTAGATAAATCGGTCGCAAAACCGCTAGCTAAAGTTATGGCTGCGGCAGAGAGTATTTCCCATGGAAATATGAACTTTGAGATAGATGTTAAGTCGAACAACGAGGTAGGTCAGCTTGGAGAGGCGTTTGCTGGGATGAAAGAAAATCTATCCACCCTAAACCGTCTGCTTGTAGATATGCTAAGCAAGATTGCAAAGGGCGAGTGGGATGTTGATATCGGAAGTCCAGACGCTTATATTGGAGATTGGAGCAAACTCTATATTTCGCTTGATGATATGACAAAATCAGTTAGAACAGCATTATCACAAGTTTCAACCTCTGCAGGGCAGATTAACGCAAGTGTGAATATGGTGGCGAGTGGTGCACAGTCACTTGCAGATGGTGCGATAGACCAGGCAAGTAGTATTGACGCTCTATCGACCAATATCCAAAACATAACAGCTCAGATTTCGGAAAATTCAGATAACACAAGAAAAGTTAACGATCTTGCGGTTGTATCGGGTGAAGTTACAACATCAACTCTTGATGATATGAAGAAGATGTTAAGCGCTATGAAGGAAATAGGTGCAACTTCTGAAGATATTGGCAAGGTTATAAAAGTTATAGACGATATAGCTTTCCAGACGAATATTCTAGCACTTAATGCAGCGGTTGAAGCGGCAAGAGCGGGTTCTGCAGGTAAAGGATTTGCAGTTGTTGCAGATGAAGTTCGAAACCTAGCACAAAAATCTTCCGAGGCTGCGAAGAATACAACGGCGCTTATCGAGCAGTCGGTAAATGCTGTTAAGACTGGACAGAGTATCGCTACAAAGGCGAATACATCGTTTGAGGATCTTGCTGATAAAGTAGGCCAGATGGTGAGCACAATCGACGATATAGCAAAAGCAACAGAAGAGCAAGCGGTTGGAATTAAAGAGATTTCAAGTGGAATTGAGCAGATTTCGCAGGTTGTTCAGATGAATACTGCAACAAGTGAAGAGAGCGCTGCAGCAAGCCAAGAGCTTTCAGCAGAGGCAAATTCACTGCAAAATCTTGTTGATCAGTTTAAGCTCTAGGATAAATTAATTAAAACTACCGAAGTGTTACTTCGGTAGTTTTTTTATCTTCTTTTAATATGCGAAATAAAGAAAATTCAGTTGTGAGCTGTGTGAACAAAAGAGTGGTTTATCACCAGATGCAACTTATCATTAAATACAGTTTATAGCTATGTACAGCTTGTCTCTTATTTTTGTGCTAATTAGTAGTAGTCAGATAAAACAAAATAAAAAGCTGTGAATGGAAAATTAGGAGGGAATATTTATGAAGATACGAGGGTGTGCACATCTATATCCAATAGAGACAGAACTATAACGTTTTAGCTAGGTGTGAAAACTTATTAAAAACTTTAATTTGTGAAAGCATAATCAAATCACAACCGCGATTTAATCGCGAAAACATTGATTTAATTTGTAGAAAAGCGTATAATTTAACTTAAGTAGAGCAGCTAAAAAAGATAGAAAGATTTCGAGCAGAAGATAGGTTTAAATAAAGTTTGAAACTTAGAGGAAGAATGATGAAATCTAATAAACAAAAATCAAAAATAACGGTTTCCGTTATTGTTGCGGTTGCAATAGTTTTTGTTGGGATTATGATTAACTTAGCAAGAGGAACTATGTATGATGCGATGATAGAATCAACTATCAGCGAGCTTAGTCATATAGGTGCTCAGATTGATCTTCTATTGGGAGATGCTATAAGTGAAGGTGTAGAGGACCTTGAAATTATAGCTGATGCTGTAGCGGAAAATGATGCCGATGAAGAAGATATTATCTCATTTATAAACTCATATTCACAATCCACAAATTTTGAGTCGTTATATTACATTGATATTAATGGCAACGGTATATCATTGAATGGAGAGATGAAGGACTTTTCTGATGATAGCTCTTATCTTAGCGCCTTGGATAACGAGTTTAGCATAACAGACCCACATGTTTCATTTGATAATCAAATAATGGTGTTTGGTCTTGCAGTGCCTGTTAATCGGGACGGTGAGGTAATAGCGGTTTTACTTAGTGAAATTGCGGTGGATGAGTTTTTTGCAATCACCACCGATGAACGATATGGAATTTCAGATATATTTATAGTGGACAGAGAGCTAAACCTTATATTTTCATCTAGCGAAAACCATCTTGGAACATCGTTCATTCCAGAAGGGGATATCTCCGAGATGGGGATAGAAAACGTCAATCAAGCTCGTGAGGATATTATAGCCTGCCTTAGTGGCAGTTTTACCTATGACTATTATGGCGTAACGAAAGCTATGGTCTATCATCCTATTGATAGAACCGAGTGGGCAGTTGCTATGAATATCGAGGTGGATAAGTTTAGCGAGTTGCTCACAAATGCGATACAAAGGTTTGATACAACAGCGATGATCGTCTATTGGACTGTTGTATTGCTTGTTATTTACATAACTATCTACCAGCATTTTTCTCACAAATCAATAATAAAAGCAGCTTACTACGATTCACTAACAGAGCTTCCAAACCTTGAGATGTTTAAAACTCTTGTCGCTGAAAAGCTCCGACAATATCCAGATGTTGATTTTGTAATGCAGAAGATGGATATATCGAAATTTAGCATGGTGAATGAAGTTTTCGATATGAAGGTCGGAGATAAGCTTTTAGTATCAATAGCAAATGTTATGAAAACAATTGAAAAAGATATTGAGAGAACTTTTGTCTGTGCAAAGGTTGGAATTGATGAGTTTATAATGTTTGGGGAAAACAACTATCTCGACAGAGAAGATGATGAAAGAGATGCAGATGAGCTTCTAGTTATTGAGATGGTCCCAGAGCTTGCAGGATATGATATAAATTTTAGATACGGCAGATATTTTATCGAAAAAGGCGAGAGCGACGTTATGGATATGATAACCAAAACGACAATCGCTCACAATATGGCAAAACTCAATACTCAGCGCAAAACATGGAACTATGACGAGACATATAAGCAGGAGATGTTGCGACACGCAGAGATTAACAATAAACGCAAAGCGGCACTTGAAAATGATGAGTTTAAAGTATACTTCCAGCCGAAATTCAGCGCTCTTGATAATAAACTAGTCGGAGCAGAAGCACTTGTCCGTTGGATAGAATCAGATGGAAATATGATTTATCCAAACGACTTTATCCCGCTATTCGAGCGAAACGGATTTATTGTAGATATCGATAGACTTGTTCTTATGGATGTCTGCAAAACTATGCGCAACTGGCTAGATAAAGGATATGGAGAGCTTGTTATTTCGGTAAACTGCTCAAGGCTTAATCTGGAAAATCCTTTTTTTGTTGACGGAGTTATCGCTATTGTTGATAAATACAGCATTCCGCATAGATGCATTGAAATCGAGCTAACTGAATCGATAACGATACAAAATGAAAGTTCAATAGAGCAGATTTTTTCAGACCTTCGCACAAATGGATTTAGAATATCTATTGATGATTTTGGAGCTGGGTACTCATCTCTCGGCATGCTCAAAAACCTTCATGTAGATACACTCAAGATGGACAGAAGTTTTTTTGTCGGTGGCAAAAATGCAAGAAGAGACGATATGCTAATTGATAGTATAGTTAAGATGTCGCACAGTCTTGGTATGTTTGTCGTTGCAGAGGGGATTGAAACAAAAGAGCAGGTCGATATTCTAAAATCTATGAACTGCGATGCAATCCAAGGATATGTTTATTCAAAACCCATATCGATTATGGATTTTGAAGAGAAATATAAAGAAGATATGTTAAAAAACGATAAAAGGGAAACCGATAACCTGCAGATTATCAATAACATAAACGACGCAAAACTAGTAAATTCATTAGCACCTTGTGGACTTTTAATAGCTGAGGTTGATGAGTATTTCACGATAGTTGAGGCGAATGATTTCTACTTCGATATGATAGGCTTTACAAGGGAAGAGGTACGGGATAAATTTCAAAACCGCGGGATAAACCTTATGGACGAGAGTAGTCGAGAAGAGGTATTGAAATACTTTGAAAATAAACTAAGTACAGATTCTACATCGCAGTTTGAGTTTATAAGCAAGTTTAGAACAAAGGCAGGTAAAGACAGTACCTACCAGCTGAGCGGTAAGATGATTGTTAATGAAAATGGAAAGATGCGACTATATTTCTCATCAACAGATATCACCGAGTATGTTCGAGTGTATGACGATCTTGAGAGACAGCAGAATTTCGTCTCAGATATCGCTTCATTTACTGGCAGTTCGTTCTATGAGTATGACATTAATAGCGATACGATAAGATTCTCGAAGAATTTCGCCGACCAATATAATATCCCTCAAATAATAAAAAACTTCACAAAATCACAGCTTGCAAAAGATATGTTTGCCACCTGCGTTGATGTTTTAGGTATAGTTTCTAATGATAGGGTAAAACGAGATGGCGAGTTTTGCATAACGCTACAAAATGGCAAGGTAGTTTGGCATACCTATAGCTGTGAAGCGGTTTACAATGAAGAGTTGCAAGGATATCGAGTTGTCGGCAAGATATCGCAAATATATGGTAACAACCTTGAGATGGATATCCTTAAGGTAAAATCAAATACGCAACCTATGCTGGATATCTATAATAAAGAGGCGACACAAAGGTATATAAGAAATTATCTGCGTACCGCCACTGAAAGTGCAACCGGTGCATTCTTTGTTGTTGAGATAAGCAGCTTTGATAAGGTAGAGGAAAAACTCGGAACAGAAATAGCAGAGAAATGCATAAAAGATATTTCAGATGAATTGCGCTTGGCATTTAGAAGTACAGATATTATTGGAAGAGTGGAGAAAAACAAGTTCTTTGTATTTATAAATAATTTTAAAACCATCGACTTTGTTCTAAAAAAAGCAGATGAGATTTCTACTGCTTTGAGAAGAGAGTATCTGAAAGATGGAGTTAATTTAACAACTTCAGCTAAAATAGGAATATCGCTATACCCTAAAGATGGTGACAATTTTGACAGCATCTATCAAAAGGCAGACAGTGCCCTGAAAAAGGTATCGGCCGCAGGAGAGTGTGAATATCTTCTATTTAGTGAGGATTGCAATAATGGATAAAATAGTTATAGTACTTGGAATTTCAGCAATGGGAATATACTACTATTTTGTGCTATGCTATGCAAAGCGCATACTTGAGAAGTGCACAGAGAGCAGATGGGATTGCGCTATTATAGCAGCTATAAATGTAGCACTTCATTATCTCGCCTATACAGCAGGCACACCGTATGAGCTAATACTTTTAAGCGGCGGTGTTGTTCTTTTAGTTGAGTTTAAGATTATTTCTAAAGCCACCGTCCGCCAGCTGTTTTTTGGCGCATCTGTGTTCACATTTAATATTATTTTAATAAACGTTCTAACTCTTGTCTGTGTAAGTCATCTTTCTGGTATTCCAGCACTACAGATTTACAATGATAAAACGCTGTTTTTATCTATAATACTGCTTGAATATCTAGTTTTAATATTTTTGCTAAAATTTATTTCCGCAATAGTCCCTCTCGCAAAAATTCGCGGTATGTCGAACACAAAAATCTATTCAGAAGTTATGTCGCTTACTGCCGCTGTAATGGTAATTTATCAATGTGTAAATGCATGGGTCTCGCTTACCTACGAAATTTATTTTTACTATCTGGTATCGACAGTCGTAAGCGTTGTTATAATGGCAGTGGCGTTTTACTGTTTGTTTTTCTTTAACCTTCAGCTTATTACCCTTCATTCACTTAAGAGAAAGTCGGATAGGGTTGATATTCTGCAGAAGAAGAATATCGAAAAGCAACTTAAAGTTGAGAAAAAATTATATACAGATCAGCTTACAGGATGCTATAACAGATTATTTATCGAGCAGAAACTCGATGAGATTGCAGCTGGGAAAGAGTTCTTTGGGGTTGTTTATAGCGACCTTGCAGCACTCAAGTATGTAAATGATAACTTTGGTCACAAGGAGGGAGATAGGTATATAACAACTATTGCTGATGTCCTTGTGAGAAGTGTTAGAAGTAAGGATTTTGTAGCAAGAGTTGGCGGAGATGAGTTTATTATTCTGCTACGGGATATCGCAAAATCAGAGATTGAAACGGTAATTGCTAGAATTCGTAAAAACACAAAAGAAGAAAATGAAAACTGCGTTTTCGAGATGCATGCGAATTTAGGGTATGTTTATATTGATGCAGATAGCGATAGAAATAAACTGCATATACTCGAGAGGGCAGACAGACTTATGCAAGAGGATAAACGAATCTACTACGCGAAGGGTGGTGCATAAGTGTGATTATTGTTGCGACAGTTGTTTACTGCGTATATATTATTGTTCTGCTAAGCTATAGCGCATATATTCTGCGAGCAGATAAGATAAAGCCTATTACATATTTGATTGTTATCTTAGTTAATAGTTTCCTATTGTTTATGCCGATATATATAACGAATTTTCGGTATAATATAATTTTGATGGCACTCTATGTTGTTATCCTTTCGATAGAGACAAAGATAATATGCAAATGCAACATTATACAAGTGTTTTTTGGAGTCTTCTCGTTTGCAATAAACTTCTTTGCGATAAGAACGATTATTATTGTTTTGATGTCATTTGCCTGTAACGAGTCGGTTTCGTCAATTATATCTAATGTTGATAATAGAATTTTAATAACAACTTTAAATATGCTTATACCTATCCCTTATATACTATTTACCAGAGCGATTATGAAAGAAAAAATACTGGGCATCGCTCTTGCCGCAAGAAACACATCACTGCTCTCAGCGGTTTTTCTTGGTGTTACATTTGTAAACCAAATGGCGGTCAGTCTATCGCTATGTAAAGACGAGGGCGATGTTTTGAGAAACCTATACTACCACCTGACAGTTTCGTTATTCTCAATTGCAATATTTCTGCTTGTTATGGTAATCAATCTAATATATTCAAACTTAAAAAAGGTTGCCGATAACTATTCAGAAAAAGTTTTAGAGCTTAAAACTCAAGATTTGCATATTCGTGATATAGAAAAACGCTCGAAGAAAGATGCTATGACAGGATTTGTTTTACGAGATGAGGCAATAGAGAAAATCAAGCAATATTTAGAGCAAAAGACAGATTTTTTCATCGTATTTATCGATATAGATGGGCTTAAACCTGTAAACGATAATTTTGGGCATAACGAGGGTGACATATATATAAAATTTGTCTGTGAGAAGATAGAAGAGTACCTTGGCAGACATTTAATCGCAAGAATTGGCGGCGATGAGATTTTAATTGTTGGAAAGAGCATTGATGATAAAGAGATAGGCGATACGGTAAAAACGCTTGAGGAAGATATTAAAGCGATAGCTGCTAATAACGAAAAGCCTTATGAAACTTCGATAAGTTATGGAATTAAACAGGTTGATAGCGAGAGTACCCTTTCGGTAAATGAGATTATTGCAGCGGCAGATGATCGGATGTATAGCTTTAAAAAGAGTAGACGGAAGAACAGAAACTAAAAAAAGAACAGTTAGGCGCAGAGCTTAGCTGTTCTTTTTTATATTAGTTAATGGGCGCAAAACTCAAAGTACACTCGTTTATATAGATATTATAAAAAGGCTATTTGCAAAAAAATTCGCAACTCTTAGCAAAAGCTACTTTGGAATATCGCTTGATAAAACAACGTTTCCATCTTTAGTTATCAGGATATCATCCTCAATTCTAATACCTATCTCCCACTCTTTGATATAGAGTCCAGGCTCGATGGTATAAACAGAGCGATCTTTTAAAATTCTGTTTTGTGGTCGCAGATCATGCACATCAAGGCCCAGAGGATGGCCGATGTTGTGGTAGTAGTATTTCAAAACTTCTTCCTTAGATGTTATAAGTCCAATTTTCATAAGATGCTTTGAAAATATATCTTTAACTATTTCGTTAAGCTCTCCCTCAAAAACACCTTCTTTTGCCGCAGATATTGCCGCAAGCTCTGCTTCAAGTACGATATCATATACCATGCGTTGTCTGTCGGAGAATCTGCCGCTCACAGCGAAAACACGAGTTATATCGCCAAAGTAACCATTAGTTTTAGCTCCAACGTCTATCAAAAAAAGATCTCCATCTTTTATAATATCGTTTTGATGGGTGTGGTGAAGGTATACTGCATTAACACCACTTGCTGCAACCGTACCGTAGATATTCTCGCCACGACTTCTAGCATGGTTCTCATAGGCGTTTTTAACCTGATACTCATAATTACCAGCGATTATCTTCTCTTCTGCCTTCAAAAGCCCCTCTTTTATAAGAGCTGTTGACTGCTTGATATTCTCTATCTCCCAGTCGGTCTTTATATACCTTAACGCTGTCATGATTTCAAGGCTGTTTTGAATAGCAATGGACGGAAAATCCTGTTTAATCTTTTTAGCAAGTCTGTAATATCCGTTATACTCCTCATCTCTATTTAAAAACTGAAAATATAAAAGCAGACTATCTGCTACGTAAAGATTTGAATAAAGTATCTTTTCAAAGTCTCGAAAGTCCTCGATTGCAGATATTCCAGTTATATCTATAAGCTGGGATGGATAGAGCTGTTTGCCAAACCACTTTTCCTTCTCTATATCGTGGTTTAACATAAAAAATATCTCGGTGGCAGTATCCGCTTGTTTTTTTATCATAAGAGCCATATTTTCACGGTCTGCACCGGTTAGGTACCAAAAGTTTTTATCAACCTCAAACTCATAAAAAACATCGTTGCTCCGCCTCTTCATATCCCCCGAAAAGAATACAGCAACCGAGTTATCTGGCATGCTATCAATAAATCTTTGTCGGTTTTTTCTGTGAAAGTAAGCGTTCATAAATTCCTCCAAAAAAATTATGTAAGAGAGTTTCCTCCCTTACATAATATCATAAAAACTATTTAATTAATATAACTTCTTGCTGTCTGTTGCTTAAAAACTCCGCACCGTCTTTGGTGATGATGATATTGTCCTCAGTTAAAACTGAAAAACCTTTCTCGCGAAGTATAGTAGGCTCTAGTGTGAAGCACATATTCTCCTCTAGAATACCGTTTCCAGCGTTTCCGTATCTCTCCCAAAGTGGCTCGAAGAGTGCGCCTCCATCATGGGTGCATCTGCCTATCTGGTGGCCTACAGAATGGGTTATATCTGGAAGGCCCTGCTCCTTGTAGTAGTTTCTTGCAGCAGCATCTACATCAACACCACGAACTCCTGGTTTTGCGGTATTAAAGGCAAGTGTTATAGCTTGTTTTGCTGCCTGAAAACTATCTTCAAGCTCTTTTGGCGCTGATGTTTCGCCATCTTTTAGGAAATATGCAGTTCTAGCGATATCTGATACATATCCCATATAGTCAACGCCGAAATCGATGATGAGAAAATCGCCTTTTTCAATAACCGAATCACTTGGAAGTCGATGTGAAATTCTATCTTTCATTATTATAGGCATTTCCATAGACTTTGAAGTGCCCTCGATAACATTGCGTTTTTTCATTCCAGCTAAAAATAGCTCTCCTACTTCAAGCTCGGTCATGCCGGCTTTTGTATTTGCAAAAACTTCGTCGTATATCTCATGGGTTATCTCGATAGCTTTTTTTATTCTATCAACCTCAGCTGGTGTTTTAATAGCTCTTATCTTTGCAAGCACTGGCTCACTTTCGATAAATTTATCGACAAATGTAGGTAGATTTTCGCAAAGCCATCTGTATCTACCTGTTGTGAGGCCATCGCAAAGATGGTCAGACATAGAATAGTTAAGGGCAATATTTTTTGGATTATAGCCCTCTATAACCTGATTTAAAACCTCTCCTGCAGAAGAGTAGTATTTAACAACTTCATTAAACAAACCACTATCTTCGCTCTCCTGTGCATCTATCTGGCTGCAAACAGCAGTGAGTTTGCCGGTTTTTGAGAGGATAAAAAATGTCTTTCCAACTGTTTTAAGGCCTGTTAACAGCTCAACGGCAGGGTCGCTGCCCTCGCTTGAAAAGATTACCCAAAGATCTATATCGAATTCATTTAGGTATTTAACTGCTTGATCTAATTTCTCTCTGTAAAGATTACTCATAGCATTCCCTTTCTAATCAAAAACTAATTCTCTTGCTGTTTCATACAGCACCTGTGCGCAATAATAAAGCGATTTTAGCGATATTTTCTCATCATCTTGATGTACCATTTTTAATACGTCGTTAAAAGGAATATCTGAAAGAAGCGGTGTATATCCATAGGTGTTCTCGGCGATAAACCTACCATCGGTATTTCCAAGGGCATACATCGGTATGAGTGTTGTATCGGGGTCGTGTCTTCTTGAAACTTTATCTACAAGCGAGATAAACTCGTTCTCAACCTCGCACTCAAAACCATCGAAGAAAGAATCTATTTTATACTCTACTGGAAGTGAACCGATATAAGACTTTAGTATCTCTTCAATCTGCGCTCTATCGATTATCGGCAAAAATTTGAAGGTGATAGAGATAACTATCTCGCTATCGGTATCTCGAACATCAAATTTGTTTATACCCATACTGTGGTGGGATGTGTAGTCCCAGAGATTTTTGAGGGTTTCGTTCTCTATTTCGCTACCGCTTACCTCTAAAAATTTCTTGTTCACAGGGGTTATAAGCTCGCCTGAATCGTAAGAGCAAAGACTTTTAAACAGTCTTGCTAAAACAGAATGTTTATCTGCAGTATCAGGAATTGTAACAGTTATTGCACAGCTTCCCTTTTCTCCGCATGAGATTGTTCGCAGATTACTGCCGCGCTCTGTCATAACGAAGCCGCCGCCCTCGTTTAGAACATATCCCTTTGGAAGTTGTTCTTTGTGGTCTTCATAGATAAACTTCATACCAAAAGAGCTACCTGCTTCTTCATCTGCTGTTGCGATAAAACTAAGGTTTCGAGAAAGCGGTCTGCCCTCTCTTTTTATCATTAAAATTGCAAGAAGAGAAGCTGCGGTGAGGTGCTTTGTGTCGATAGTGCCACGACCATAAAGGATACCATCCTCTACCAAAGCATCAAAAGCGGGTTTGCTCCAACCATCTCCTGCCGCAACAACATCGGTATGTGAGATAAACGATAGGGGAGGTTTGTTACCGCCTTTAATGGTGGCAAAGATACTTGGTCGGCTCTCTTCTTTTGCGAAAACTTTATATTCTATCCCCTCGGCGTCTAAAATCTTTTTTATATAATCAACCATCAAAATTTCGTTGCCTGGAGGATTTGTAGTATTAAGCTTTAGCATATCGGATAGGATTTTGAGTAGTTCTGCCTCTGCCTTTTCATTCCACATAAACAATTTACCCCTCAGGTGCTATAAGATAAAGTTCGCTCTGTCTGCGGCTGAGGATTTCAGCGCCGTCCTCTCTTATAACAACATTCTCTTCAACAAGCATACAAGGTAGTTTATCATCTTGAATAACTGTTGGCTCGATAGCATAAACTTCGTTTAGACCGATAAGACGCTCAACGCTGCGGTTGTCAGCACCTTCTCTTATTGGGCCGAGTCTTGTTCCGCTATCGTGGCAAGATGTGCCTATCGGATGACCAACAGAGTGGCGCACTGTTGGGTAACCGCCGTCCTCTATAGCTTTTCTTCCAACTGCATCAACTTCGTATCCCGCTTTGCCAACACCGATAAACTCTATGGTTTTAGAGATAGCGGTATAAGCTGTTTCAAATGCATGTTGAACTTCTTTTGGTGGAGCGCTCTCGCCTTTTCTTAGGCAGTATCCAGTTCTTGCGATATCTGAGATATAGCCATCCTGCTGGATGCTAAGGTCGATTATAAGAATATCGCCCTCTTCAAGTTTTGTGTCCCCTGGGCTGCGATGGGCAAGACCTGCTCTAACAATGCAGACAATAGGGTATGCATACGGACCAACAAGACCGTTTACAACACCAAAGTCTCTAAAAGCTTGTACAAACAAATCTCCAACTTCGCACTCGCTCATGCCAATTTTAATCTCGCCGAAAACGCGGTCATAGATATCGGTAGTTGTTTTTATAGAACGTCTTAAACACTCGATTTCAGTAGCGCTTTTAACAGATTTAAGCTCAGTTACGATATGCTCACTTGAAGTTTCAAGTGCCGCAAGCCTCTCTTTGCCGATTGCTCTCTCAAGCTGCATATATAAACCTAGAGTTAGTCCGTCGCAGTTGCTATCTTCTTTTGAGGTGCTAAGAGCGATTTTATTTGGGTTTAACCTGTCTAAAACCTCCACAAATTTATCCCAAAGTGAGCTGCTGTAAACAACTACCTCTTTAAAAATTCCGGATTCCATATATTTCTTCTCATCAGAAGGAGAAGCTATCATTATGTGGTTACCGTCTTTGTTAAAAAAAGCAGCACAGATGTGTATAGCAGATGAACCTATCAAAAAGGGAAGTGTCTGGTCTGATTTTTCACGGGCAATTATCACCATGCTATCAATATCGTTTTTGTTTAGTAGTATTTCAAGCTGTGATATCTTTTCTCGCGGAATCTGATATTTATTGAGACTCATATTCTTATCTCCGTTCAGTTTATTTATTTGTTGTGGTTTAATCACTAAAGATTGCAGACTAATATTCTATCTTACAGCCGTATTTTTGGCAGAGGGGTTCTATTGTTTTTGCGATTTCCTCTTTTGAAAAATCTAAAGCCACAAGCGCTGTGCAGAGAGAAGAAAGACCACTTCGAGCACCGCCTTGCCAACGCAGAATAGTTGCGTTAAACTCATCTCCAACCAAGATTTCTAAAAGCTCACTTAGATTTGAAAGTCCCTTTTGAGAAAGGTAGTAGGGATTTGAATTTTTTTCTCTCTCGTAGTAGATGTTTATATTCATCATATTACCTCTATAATCCGTTTATCTCGCGCACCTTATGACAGGAGACGAAATGTTGAGGTAAAACCTCTTCCATAACAGGGTTTTTACTGCGGCAAACATCGTCTGCATAAGGGCACCTCGGTGCAAATCTACAGCCGTCAGCTGGATTTATAGGTGAGGAAATCTCGCCCTCAAGTAAAATTCTATCTTTCTTTCTGTTGAGCTTCGCAACAGGAATTGCCGATAGCAAAGCTTTTGTATATGGGTGGAGAGGATTTGCAAAAAGGTCATGAGTTTCGCTCTTCTCAACCATTATTCCAAGATACATAACAAGAATATCGTCTGAAATATGCTTTACGACCGAAAGGTCATGGGTTATGAAAAGATAGGTTATATTGAGTTCCTGCTGCAAATCCTGCATAAGGTTTAGTATCTGTGCCTGAATAGAAACATCCAGTGCAGAAACAGGCTCGTCGCAGACGATAAATTTCGGCTCAAGAGCTAGAGCTCTTGCAACACCGATACGTTGACGTCTACCGCCATCAAGCTCATGAGGGTATGAATCAGCAAGACGCTCAGCAATACCAACCGTCTCCATTAGCTTTGCAACCCTCTCCTCGTACTCTTCGCCTTTGCAGATATTGTAAATCTTTAAAGGCTCGCCGATAATATCTCGAACTTTCATACGTGGGTTTATCGAAGAATATGGATCTTGGAAAATCATCTGAAGATCTTGTCTCTTCTCTTTTAGTACCTTACCGCTGATGTTTGTGATATCTTCATCCTCGAATAGTATAGTGCCATCTGTAACTTCAAGAAGATGGGTTAAAAGTCTGCCAAGGGTACTTTTCCCACATCCACTCTCACCAACAACGCCAAGGTTTTTACCTCTCTCAAGCTTGAAGGAAACATCGTCTACTGCATGGAGTGTGCCGTTTGGAGTTTTAAAATACTTTTTCAGATTTTTAGCTTCTAATAATACATCCATTATTTTAATCCTCCTAATGCTTTGATACAGCGAACAAAGTGTCCCTTTGTTATCTCGATAAACGCTGGAGCTGATTTCGTGCACTCGTCGGTGCAGTATTTACACCTAGGTGCGAAATTACAACCCACTGGTAGTTTTGTTGGATCTGGCATAAGTCCTGGTATTGGAATTAGCCTGTCGGTATCAGTTTCAAGATCGGGAATCGATCCGAAAAGTCCTTCGGTATAGGGGTGAGCTGTTCGCTCATAGATATCTTCAAGCTGACCATACTCGATTATCTCACCAGCATACATAATTGCAACTTCGTCGCAAACTTCAGCCACAACACCAAGGTCGTGGGTTATAAGTAGCATAGAGGTTTTAAGCTCTCTCTTAAGTCTGTTCATAAGCTCTAAAACCTGAGCTTGAATTGTAACATCGAGCGCAGTTGTAGGCTCGTCTGCAATAAGTAGGTTTGGATTACAGCTAAGCGCTATAGCGATAACAACACGCTGTTTCATTCCGCCAGAAAACTGGTGGGGGTAGTTGTTGTATCTCTCGCCTGGAATACCAACAAGCTCTAGCATCTCTTTTGCCTTTGCAGCGGCAGCAACCCTGCTTAATTTCTCGTGAATACGGATAACCTCAGATATTTGGTCACCAACAGTTAGAGTTGGGTTAAGTGAGGTCATAGGGTCTTGAAATATCATCGAAACTAAGTTTCCTCTGATTTTTCGAAGTTCTTTTTTATTCTTCTTTAAAACATCCTCACCCTGCAAAAATATCTCACCGGAGACGATTTTGCCTGGAGGGTCTGGAATTAAGCTCATTATTCCAAGTGCTGTTGTAGTTTTTCCGGCACCAGTCTCGCCAACGAGTCCCAGAGTTTTTCCCTCTTTAATTGAAAGAGAAACATTATTAACAGCTTGTACAACCTCTTCACCTGTCTTATAAACAATAGAGAGGTTATTTATTTTTAAAACTTCATTCATAATATTACCTCTCTTTTAATTCTTAAGACGAGGATCCAAGGCATCTCTTAGACCGTCGCCCAAAACATTTAGCGAATAAACGGTTAGCATTATAGCAGCACCAGGGAAGATAGTCATATACCAATCTGTTCTGATATAATCTCTTGCAGAAGATAGCATAGCACCCCATTCTGGAATTGGAACAGTGATACCAAGACCAAGGAAGCTAAGTGAAGCTGCTGATAGAATAGCACCCGCAACACCGAGTGTTGCTTGAACTATAATTGGAGCTAGGGCATTTGGGATAATATGGCGCAGTATTATGCGGAAATCGCTAGCGCCAATTGATCTTGCCGCCTCGACGAACTCCTGATCTTTAACGGTGAGCACCGAAGCACGCACCACTCGGGCATATCCTGGAACAGATCCAATACCGATAGCGATCATCATATTGTTAAGTCCAGGGCCTAGAGATGCAGCAATTGCGATTGCAAGAAGCATTCCAGGGATAGCCATAACGATATCTAGAAGTCTCATTATTATGTTATCGGTTCTGCCGCCGTAGAAGGCTGCAATAGCACCCAAAACTCCGCCGACAACTATCGATAGAGTTACCGATACAAGACCAACAGTAAGAGATATTCTACTTCCGTGGATAACACGGCTTAGAATACTTCTTCCAAGGTTGTCTGTGCCAAATGGATATTCAAGGCTTGGAGGTTGTGCGATAATTGAATAGTTCTGATTATCATAGCCTTCAGGGGCTAGAACATCAGCAAAAATAGCAACGAAAATCATAAAAAGGATAACGAAAAGACCGAACATTGCAACTTTGTTTTTGCATAGTCGCTGCCAAACTTCTCCCCATAAACCTCTATTTTTTAATACTTTAGGCTTTTTGCGCATTTATGGGCACCTCCTTATCTTTTTTTCTTTTAATCTTTGATGACCTCTTATACATAGACTGTATTCGTGGGTCGATAAAGCTGTAGAGAATATCGACAAGTAGGTTTACAAAGCTAAAGGCTATAGCGAGGAACAGAACGCTGCCTAAAACAACAGGCATATCCCTCATCTTAATTGAGTCAATCATATACTTGCCAAGTCCTGGAAGGGCAAAAACCGATTCAATAAGAACCGAACCGCCAAGAAGTGAGCCAAACTGCATACCGATAACGGTAATAACAGGGATAAGAGCATTTTTTAGAGCATGCTTTGTAACAACGATAAACTCTTTTTGTCCCTTCGCCCTTGCAGTTCTAATATAATCCTGTCGAACAACCTCAAGCATACTTGAGCGGGTTGTTCTCATAACTGAAGCGGCACAGCTAGTACCCAAAGTTATAGATGGCATAATCCAATACTCCCAACCATAAGAGCCGGAAGCGGGGAGTATATCCAAAATAATTGAGAAAAGAATAACGGTAAGCAAGCCTTGCCAGAAGTTTGGCATAGATACACCGACAAGCGAGATAGCGGTGGCGGCTGTATCAAATATCGAGTACTGCCGGATAGCGGAGATGATACCGGCAATAATGCCTATAATCATCGCTATACCGGCGGATAACGCAGCGAGCTGCAATGTCATTGGGAATCGCGCAAGAATTTCGGTGATAACCGATTCTTGGCTTTGATAAGATATGCCGAAATCAAACCTTGTTACAATTCCTATAACATAGTCGGCAAATCTTTGGAGGAAAGGATCGTTGAGTCCGAGCTCTTCGGTAACTCTATCGATATCCTCCTGTCTGGCACTATCGCCAAGCATTAGTTTAACAGGATCACCTTCGGTGATCTCCATTAGGCAAAAAAGGATGAAGATAATACCGATAAGTACCGGGATCATCATAAGTAGTCTTTTACCTATGTATCTTAACAATTAGAATCACTCCTTTATAATAAGGGGTTTATAATTAAAAACAAACACCACCGCTTGAAGAAAGCAGCGGTGTTCAATTTTTTTAATACTTAATATAATTAATAATTATCAATTATGAAAAGTAAACTGTTGCAAAGTTGTGTCTACCACTTGGTGATAGCTCAAGACCTTGAACGTTGCTTCTTGCAGCTAGGATCTCTTCTCCGTTCCAGATATAGATCTGTGGAGCTTCTTCAACGATGATCTGCTGAACCTGTGCATATAGGTCTAGACGCTCGTCTGAATCTGTGCTTACACGAGCCTGCTCTAGAAGATCGTCAACCTCTGGGTTTGAGTATCTACAAGTATTAGCCCATGTTGGTGAATCAGTGTGGTATGTCTCATATAGACCATAGTCTGCGTCACCTGTGTTTGTTGTCCAACCAAGAGCATACATCTGGAAATCGCTCTCAACTATTCTGTCAAGATATGTTGCGTTCTCCAAAACTTCAGTCTCAACTGTGATGCCTATCTGGCCTAGCTGATTCTGGATGATCTCTGCTGTTAGAACTCTCTGTGCAGAGTCTGAAACTGTTAGTGTAAATGATAGACCGTCAGCATAACCTGCTTGCTCAAGTAGCTCTTTTGCTTTATCGATATCATAAGTGTATTCCATAACATCATCGCTGTATCCGAAGATAACATCTGAGATTGGGCCTGTTGCAACAGAACCTGTCTCACCGTAAACAGCTGTTACTATTGACTCTTTATCTAGAGCGTATGTGATAGCCTGTCTTACAAGTGGGTCATCGAAAGGAGCAACTTGGCAGTTGAATCCGATGAAGTTTAGTGAGTAGTTTGGTGCTCTGTGTAGAGCTACATCTTCGTTAGCTTCTAGAAGCTCGATATCGTTTTGTGCAACATTGTATATGATATCAACGCCGCCGCTCTCAACTTCGATTGTTCTGCTTGCAGCTTCTGTGATTATACGGAATGTCATTGTCTCGAAAGCAGGTGCGCCATTCCAGTAGTCTGCGTTTGACGCAAACTCAACTCTGTCGCCAGCAACATGCTCAACAAATTTGAATGCGCCTGTGCCGTTTGGTGTTGCTTCAGGATCATATCCCTCTGCCTCAGTTGCGCTCTCGCTTACAATGTATAGGAAGCAAAGTGCTGCAAGTGAGTCACCTCTTGCTGTGAAGAATTTAAGCTCAAGAGTTTCTCCATCTTCAAGGACCATTGAGTTATCTGTATCGATATTCTCAGTTATCCATGTTGTGTATTCGCTCTCTTTACCTTTAGTGATTGTGTATAGGAAGTCTCCTACAACTAGTTCTGTGCCATCGTGGAACATTATTCCATCTTTTGCTGTTACATGTAGTGTGTTGTCGTCAACCCACTCGTATGTGTCAACAAGGCTTGGGATAACTGTACCTGATGCATCATGTGTGAACATTGTGTCGAAAATCTGGTCTTTAACTGTGCTTGAAGTCGAGTCGTTTGAACCAAATGGGTCAATACTGCGAGCCTCAGCTGTTACTGCAACAACCAAATTTGTTTTTGCTACTGTGTTTTCGCTACCGCTCTCGCTATCGCTGTCGCCGCCGCTGCTGCTCTCGCCGCTGCCGCCACATGCTGATAGAAGTAGTGCAATTGCTAGAAGTGCTGATAGTAGTGATACTAACTTTCTTTTCATTTTGTTTTCTCCTTTTTTTATAATAATAATATTCCTTTCAGAATATTAATTAACAAGTTGTTGTATGCCGCGCTCTAAACGATCAAGTCCCTCTTTTAGGATTTCAAAGCTTGTTGCAAGGCATATTCTGATATGTCCCTCTGAACCAGCGCCGAAAAATCTCTCGCCGCCAGGAACAATAGCGAGCTTATGCTCAGTTAAAAGATACTGTGCAAAATCAGCGCCGCTCATATTAAATGCCGATATGTTTGGGAATAGAACAAAAGTAGCAGATGGTTTTCTGCAGGTTATACCTGGCATCTTTTCAAGTCTCTCGATAGCATAGTCGCGGTTTTTAGTTAGATGGAGGATAAACTCATCAAGCCATGATAGCCCTTTATCTAAACATGCGATACCGGCTATCTGAGAAAGAGATGAAATTCCACCGATTGTGCTTAAAACCTCTGAAGCATCAACTATTTTATCAAACGCTTGTTGGTCGCTACAGTAAACGCAACCAATACGCAGTCCTGCAACGCTAAAGCTCTTGCTAAATCCATATACCGAAAGAGTTTTTTTGTTTCTTTCGGGGCCGAATTTCAAGATACTGTTAAACTGCGAATCAGGATAGATGATATCAGACCAGATTTCATCATTCATTATATAAAAACCGTATTTCTCTGAAAGTGAGAGGATTAAATCTAAATCTTCATCAGGGTATGTCATACCGAGTGGGTTGTGCGGATTGCAAAGACCGAGCATTTTGGTCTTTGGAGTTATGTATTTTTCAAGATTTGAGAAATCTATTTTTCCGTCTACTATATTCATAGGATAGAGGATAACCTTTGCACCAGCTGCCTCTATTGAAGTTTTAAAGAGAAAATCGACAGGATCAAAGACAATAGCCTCATCTCCTTCTTTCAAAAATGCCTTTGCAATAACAGACATACCTCTAGCGGCACTATCTATTGGAAGGATCATCTCAGGGGATACCTTGTACCCTTTTCTATTCATGAATACATTTGAAATGCTCTCTTTAAACTCTGGAAGACCGAGTTTTGGGGTATAAGAAAAATACCCTGAATCGGCATAGTCTTTTATCGCTTCCGCTATAAAAGGGGAAGATGGAAAATCTGAATCCGCTGCAGTTAGCGGAATGACATCTGGGTCAACTTCTGCCCAACGTAGGTTATATGCACGTTTTTTCAATATATCAAGATTAACCGTTTCATTACTAAATGTATTCATATTTACCTCATCCGCCTAAAGTTTATTCCGATAAATTATACAATAAACGATATATGGTGTCAATAGAATTAGTTAAAAAAGTTAAAAAATGTGAAGCATTTGGATATTTTTCTAAAAATATACTAAAATACCGTTGCTTGAAACTAAGAATTTTTTTATCTTATACGATAATTTCAGCGATATCCTTATTTTTATAATCTTCATTTTAAACTGATAAGTTCTAAACTTTTTTCTATAAACAACAATATAAAAGGTAAGATAAACTTTAAAGCTCAACTAACCTTTTATATTTATAAAATATGAATTTGTTGCAATTGATTAGCTTATTGCAATCAGTGCTTTAATCTCACTAAGGTTCGGCATCGATTTTAATGCACCTTTGCGGGTTGTGACTATAGTCGCTGCGCAGTTTGCAAAAAGTGCCATCTCTTTTATATCTTCCTCTGTGAGATTGTCAATGTCTTTTTCAACGATAAAGTTTAAAATTGAACCGCAGAATGTATCGCCAGCGCCTGTTTTCTCGATAACATCATCACAGTCGATACCGTGCTGGCGGACAATAATATCCCTATAATAGCTAGTGCTTCCATCTGCACCAAGAGTGAGACTAAAGAGCTTAATATTAGGAAACTGTAGGCGCAACATCTCAGCGCCTTTTTCAAAATCTGAAAGTCCTGTTAAAAACTCAACCTCATTATCTGCGATTTTTAGAATATCACAGATAGACATTCCGTATTCAATGCATTTTTTAGCTTCTTCCATGCTGCTCCAAAGAAGTGGGCGCAGGTTTGGGTCAAAAGATATTATAGCGCCAGACTCTTTTGCTAGTTTTACAGCTTTTTTCGTTGCAGCTCTAGCCGGTTCATCGGTCATTGAAAGGGTACCAAAATGAAATATTTTAGTATCGGCAACTAGTTCGTTTGAAATCTCCTCTTCGGTTAAAAGCATATCAGCACCTGGGTTTCGAACAAACGAAAACTCTCGCTCACCGCTTTTTGAGTTTTGAACAAATGCAAGTGTTGTTGAGGCTTCTTTGGTAACTATAAGCCCTGTAAGATCAATACCAGCGCTTGAAACAACTTGTTGTAAGCTTCTGCCATGGATATCGTCACCAACTTTTCCGATAAAAGCGGTTTTTTTGTGAAGTTTTGAGAGCATTGCCAAAACATTGCAAGGTGCACCTCCTGGATTTGCTTCAAAAACAGGGTTTCCTTGCTCTGAGAGTCCGCTATCGGTAAAATCAATTAGCAGTTCACCGAGCGCTACAACATCAAACTTCTTCATATTCTAACTCCTTATAATTTACGGCATAGCTGATATTATATCGTCCATAGCCTCAAAAGTTTTTTGCTGGGGTCTGTTTAAGAATGCGTGAACCATTCCTTTGTAGATATTATACTCTACATCGTTTCCGTTGTCTTTTAGTTTTGCAGCATACATAAGTCCCTGGTCTAGAAGTGGGTCACATTCTGCCGAGATAAACATAGCTGGTGGCAGATTGCTCAAATTGTCTGAGAATAGAGGAGAAACATAGGGGTGGTAGTTATCATTTTCATCATCTAAATACGGCGCTATTTTTCCAGACTCACTATTTATAGAGATGAAATATTCACCATTGCCATACCGCTTTTCTGATTTTGTGCGGTAGTTTAGGCTAAATGCAGTGGCAGGGAAGATAAGAAACTGCTTTTTAACGATATCGCTCTTCTCATCTCGAGCTCGTATAGCAATTGCCGCTGCTATGTTACCACCTGCTGAATCGCCGCAGACAGATAATGTATTTGGATCGCCTCCGTACTGTTTGCAGTTTTCTGCTGCCCAAACGGTCGCATTATAACAGTCGTTAAATCCAGCGGGGAATTTATGCTCTGGCGCCAAACGGTATTCAGGCGCTATAACCAATATGTTGCCATATTTTGCAAAGTATCGATGAACATAATCGTAAACATCGATGCTGTTCATCATCCAGCCGCCGCCGTGGAAAAACAGCATAACTTTAAATGGTCCAGCTCCTTCGGGCTTGTAAATTCTGATGGGTAGGTTATGTCCATCAGAATTTATTGTTAAATTCTCTGTTTTAACCTTCATAATCTCGGGAAAACAGAATATTCTTTGCCACTCGGTGGTAAGGGTTGTTATAGCTTCAAAATTTAGGCGGATACGACTCTCTGTAGGGTTGTTTAAATCAAAAGGAGGGCCTGTATCTATTATGGCATCAGCTGCTGCTTCGCCATACTCTGGCTCAAATAGCTTGCGGTAATATTCTTTCATAATTCACCTCACAAATAACTATTATAGATTTTCAGTAAGTGTTTTCCGAACAGCGCCAAAAGCTGATATCTGCTGTGCGAAAAGCTCTTCTATCTTTTTGCCAACACCTGCACTGTATAAATCGCAACCGAATATCTCTTTGTTTGAAAGGATTTGGTGAAGTTTATCACCTACCATTTCAGGTTTGCCTATCGGTATTGAGCTTACTATTTCATGAAGTTTATCTGCTAGTGGGTCAGGGGAGAGCTCATAGCTATTTCCGAAGTCATCAATAGCATAGAAATAGCGAAGCCAACCTGCTATAGCGAGTGGAATAGCCTTTAGATTTTTAGCAGTGCCAAACTCATCGAAGTAGCTCTTTATAGTTTCGCCAAAACGAACGCCAACACCCTGAGAAGAGTCGGTACAGATACGAGCGTTTGTATCGCCGAGGTATTTATTTGGAAGTCGCTCATTTATTACTTCATCTAAAAAGGCTTTCGGTGAAAAAATACAAGGATCCTCAACACGTGGCAACCCTTCGGTATACGAAACTGTATCAGCTAAAACTTTTAGCTGTGGATCACTCATAAGATCTGCAAAATACTCATAGTTTAAAAGTCTGCCGTATGGAGCGAGCGCTGTGTGGATTGGGTTTAAACAAGCAGTAACTTTCATCTTCTCTGTCTTATCAACAGTTTCTCTTGCGGTCATATAAACGCCAACTTTTTCAAGAGGTGGTCTGCCATTTGGGAAACTATCTTCAATAACAAGATACTGAGGTCCTTCAGCGTTTACAAATGGAGCGATATAGGTGCTTTTTTTAGTTGTTATTATATCCATATCTAAAACGCCATCTGCAATCAATCTGTCATAGACGAAATCAGCCGGTCTTGGTGTTATTTTATCTATCATAGTCCATGGGAATGCAACGGTTTTATCAGAGCTTAAATACTCGATAAACTGCGCCGATACAAAACCGCGTTTTTCCCATTCTTTTGCAACTGTAACAACCGAGTTTTTAAGAACAGAACCGTTTTTTGAGCAGTTATCCATCGAGACAAGTGAGATAGGTGCTTTGCTATCCTGAAATCTCTCAAACAGCATAGCTGTGACAATAGCAATCAAGCTAGTTGCTTTATTTGGTTCATTTTCAATGTCGGTCGCAATATATGAGAGGTATTCGCTGTTAGTATCATAAAGAGCATACCCCTTTTCGGTGATGGTAAATGAAACCATCTGAAGTCCTTTGTTTCGAAAAATCTCTTTTAGTCTGTTCCAATCTTTATCGCAACTGCTATCTCCTCGAATAGATTCTGCAAGTGAGCCGATAACGCTTTTTTTCATACTGCCGTCTTTGCCAAGAGTTACAGTTATCGCAAGATTATCATAAGGGGTGAAAATTCTATCAACTATCTCATAGTCGTAAGTTTCTACACAGGTTATACCAGAATCCATATCATTGCTCTCGATTAGCCTCTCTGCAATATCGCCGAGAAAAATTCTAAAGATATTACCTATTCCAAAATGTACCCATTTAGGATTTGCTTTTGTATTCTCTTGAAGTTTTAAAACATCGTATTTTGGAAGTGATATACCAGCAGACTTCCAACCGCTTACTAGATGAAGTCCCTCTATTGACAATCTCATGCTTTTTTTGCCTCCCTTAACTGTGTTACAGTTTTCTTTTTCATTTTGTTTCTGCGATTTAGTTGGTATGCATCATAGCCGATAGCTGATATTAGTATACCACCGCGAACAACATACTGGAAGTAGATATTTATCCCTGCTAGCTGCATTCCGTTTGTAAGAAGTGCAATACATAAAATACCTGCAAAAACGCCAGATAGTTTACCTTCACCGCCTCGAATAGAAACACCGCCGAGGAAGATACCTGTCATAACTGAGAACTCTGTTCCAGCACCGACTGTTGAAACAGCAGAACCTAGTCTACTTACAAGTAGTACAACAGCAATTCCAACAAACAATCCTTCAACAATAGCTATCATATAGCGCATTTTTTTGATGTTAATACCTGCAAGTCTTGCAGCCTCTTGGTTTCCGCCAAGTGCATAGACATATCTGCCGAAGTATGTTTTGTTTAAAACAAAGCTCATAACGAGGAATAGCACAACCATAACTATAACCGAAATAGGAATAGTGTTAAAGAGATAGTCTTGACCCCAGAATTTAAAGTCGTCGGGGAGGTTGGTTATTGTTTTTGATTCGGATATTATAAATGTAAGGCCTTGGAAGATGGTCATAGTCGCAATTGTTACAACAAGGAGTTGAAGGTTTAGCTTTATAGATAGGAAGGTGTTTAAAAGCTCAATTCCGATAGTGATAGCTATCATTATAACGATTGCAAGACATGAAGGTAGATTAAACCATAAGTTTTGCACCGATTATACCAACAGTACTCATAACGTATCCGACTGAAAGATCCATACCGCTACTCATCATAACAAATGTAATACCTGTAGCGGCAACAAGTAGATATGCGTTTTGCCCAAGGATGTTCATAAGGTTGTTTATGCTAAAAAAGTTGTCTGAAAATATTCCAAAAAATACCATTAATATGATAAGCACAACCCACGCAATATTATTGCTTATCATTTTACCTATATCAAAATTTTTGTTTTTCATAGTTTCCCCCTTAGTTTAATGAAGCAAGTTCCATTACTGCAACTTGACTGAACTCTTCTTTTTTAAGTTCTCCAGCTATCATACCATCGCTCATAACAACAATTCGATCACTCATTCCAAGCAGCTCTTCCATATCAGAAGATATAACAAGGATTGAGATTCCTTGCTCTGTTAGGGTGTTCATAAGGCGATATATTTCTTGTTTTGCACCAACGTCAATTCCTCTTGTTGGTTCATCAAAAATAATGATCTTTGTGTTTGTAGCAAGAACTTTTGCTATAACAATCTTCTGCTGGTTTCCGCCGGATAGGTTTTTAACAAGCTGAGCTTTATCAGGTGTTGCAACTTGTAACTCTTTTATGTATTTATCAGCGAGCTCATCGGTCAAGCTTGTATCGATAACACCATTTTTAGAGATGATCTTAAGACATTGAACAACAACGTTCCACTCGATAGGGAAATCTATAAATACACCTTCTCGTTTGCGATCTTCCGGTATTAAACCAATACCTTTGGAAATCGCATCGGCAGGGGATGATAGCTTTATCGGCTTGCCCATAAGAAGCATCTCGCCTCTATCAATCGGTTCAGCTCCGTAGATAAGCTTTGCAAGCTCGGTTCTGCCGCACCCAACAAGTCCGCCAAGGCCTAAAATCTCTCCCTTGTGCAGTTTTAAATCGATGCCAACATCGCCGTTGCCATAAACACCACGAAGCTCAAGTACCACTTCATCAGAATGAGGTGCTCTCTCGGGGTATGTCTCACTGAGCTCTCGTCCAACCATAAGTTTAATAAGTGTTGGGCGGTCGATATCTTCTATCTGTCTTGTTTCAATCATGCGACCATCTCGCATAACCGAAACAGAGTCACATATCTCAAACAGCTCTTCTAAACGGTGTGAAACATAGATAATTGCAATGCCGTCTTTTTTAAGTAGTTGTACGATATCAAACATAACTTCTATCTCAGAAACAGATAGAGAGGCACTCGGCTCATCCATGAATAAAACCTTTGTATTTTTCGATATAGCTTTTGCGATTTCAACAAGCTGCATTTGAGCGGTTGAGAGAGTGCCAACTTGAGCTGTTGGTGATATATCAACACCGAAACGATCAAAAATCTCTTTGGCCTTTTTGTTCATTTCACTAAAATTTGTTATAAATCTACCGCCAATTCTCTCGCCTAAAAAGATATTTTCGGCAACAGTCATCGAGTTTATCAAATTAAACTCCTGATAGATAACCGCAATACCATTATTAATAGCTTCAATAGGTGTTATCGAGGTATAGGTTTTACCATTAATTGTAAGGCTACCTTCTTCAAAGCTAATAGCACCTGCAATAGATTTTATTATTGTTGATTTACCAGCTCCGTTTTCGCCGATTAATCCTCGAATTTCTCCTGGATTTATCTCGATGCTTACATCGTCAAGTGCCAAAACACCGGGGTATCTTTTAGTTAAGTTTTCAACTTTTATAATAGACAAATTACGACCTTCTTTCTATATTTACACTCTTAATAGTGAAGCTTCCCTACAAAACTAGTTATAGGGAAGCTTTATAGTTGATATTAATATTAGAGGATATACTGCTCGAAGTCAGCCATATTCTCGGTGTCTATTTTGTAGATGTCTTGGAAGAAAATCTTTCCGTCAACAAGATCTGCTTCATCGTAGTCTTTCATTGCACAGTTGAACATCTGTAAACCAACATCGAGGTTTGTTGTAACAATGCCGCGAAGTGTGCTCTCGCCATCAGCTGATTTTCCAAGTAACTCGTATGATGTGCTTGAGTGGTCAACTGTGAAGATACCGATTTCATCAAGGTTCAGTCCTAGAACGTCTTTGTTTTTCTGGATAGCTTCTTCAGCTGCAATCGCTTGTGAATCGGTGAAGCATAGAATAGCGTTTATGTCAGGATGCTGTTGAAGTAGAAGTTCAACGTTTGTTGCTGTCTCTGTCGCAAAGTTTGCAAGACCTGTGTCGTAACTCTGTGACATAACAGCTTTTGAGTTGTAGTCAGCTATTGTTAGGAAAACATCACATCTCTCAGCAAACT
>CAYJGP010000005.1:0-30311 GCA_964369435.1 uncultured Oscillospiraceae bacterium
AGGCAAACGGAAAAACTACCGATGCAACAAAACTGATGGCGATTATGACAATGGGTATTAAATGCGGTCAAACTGTAAAAATTAGCGTTGATGGAGCGGACGAAGATACCGCTTTTGATGCAATAAAATCCTTTATGGAAGAAAATCTCTAATAACTTAAAGTGAGGCTTGAACAATGGAAAAATTTCACGGAAGCGTAGCTTCAAGAGGTGTGGCAATCGGCAAAATTCACGAGCTTGAACAAAAAAATGATGTCGTTCGAAGAGAGCATATTGATGATGTTGAAGCTGAAAAGACAAGGTTTAAAACTGCCCAGATAGAAGCTATGGGACAGCTTGAAAATCTATATGAAATTGCTGTAACGCAAGTTGGTGAATCTAATGCGCTGCTTTTTGATATTCACAAAATGATGCTTGAGGACGACGATTATGTCGACTCGATTATAAATATTATCGAAAACCAAAAAGTTAATGCTGAATATGCAGTAGCGGTGACCTCGGACAACTTTGCAAACACCTTTGCGAATATGGACGATGACTATATGAAAGAGCGCGCTGCAGACGTGCTTGATATTTCCAATCGTTTAATAAATGTGCTTTTGGGAAAATCAGATAGTGGATTTGACTTTTCAGAACCTTGTATTGTGGTTGCTGATGATTTAACGCCGAGTGAAACTGTTCAGATGGACAAGAGCAAAATATTAGCTTTTGTGACAAGAAAAGGTTCCACAAATTCCCACACCGCAATCCTTTCAAGAACTATGTCGATACCTGCCATTGTTTCGGTTGCTATCCCGCAGGGACTTAGCGGAAAAACTGCGATTGTAAACGGAATGAAGGGGGAATTTATAGTTGACCCTACAGAAGATGAAGTTGCAGCAGCGGAAGAAATAGCACAGAGCGAGAGAGTTCGCAAAGAGCTGCTTTTAGAGTATAAAGGTAAACCATCACAGACTAAATCTGGGAAAAAAATCAATATCTATGCGAATGTTGGCTCAATTGGAGATATTGGTCTCGCACTGCAAAATGATGCGGAAGGCATTGGTCTTTTTAGAAGCGAGTTTTTATATCTTGAGCAAAATGATTACCCAAGTGAAGAGTTGCAATTCTCAGTCTACAAGCAAGCCGCTGAAATGATGGCAGGAAAAAAAGTTATCATAAGAACTATGGATATCGGCGCAGACAAACAGATTGACTATTTTAACCTTGAGAAGGAAGAAAATCCAGCTTTAGGCTATAGAGCGGTTAGAATCTGCCTCAATGACGAAGAGATGTTTAAAACGCAACTTCGAGCTTTAATAAGAGCTAGTTACTTTGGTAAAATTTCAATTATGGTTCCGATGATAATTTCCGTTTGGGAAGTCAAAAAGGTAAAAGAGATTATCGAAGAGGTGAAGGCTCAGTTAAATGAGCTAAATATTCCGTTTGGTGAATTTGAGTTTGGCATAATGATTGAAACTCCAGCAGCTGTTATGATTGCGGATGAGCTCGCTCAGTTAGTTGACTTCTTCAGTATCGGAACTAACGATTTGACACAATATACCCTTGCAATTGACAGGCAGAACCAAAAGCTCGATATGTTCTATTCCTCGCATCACCCAGCTGTTTTGAAGATGATAGAGATTATCGGTAGAACTGCTAAAAAGCATAATATCTGGGCAGGAATTTGCGGAGAACTCGGCGCTGATACTGAACTAACTGAAAAGTTTATTGAGTATGGGATTGAAGAATTATCGGTTTCTCCATCGGCAATTTTACAGGTAAGACAAGTGGTTTGCAATTTAGACTAATAAGGGAAAGATGAAAAATTCACCCGTTTATTGTAGAGATGACAAGATATGAAAGGTTGGTAGTTTCGTGAAAACTTTTATGATAAAATTAGATACTATAGCTGATGTTCAAAAATTCGTTACAGCGATAACTATGTTTGAAAGTGACGTTGACGTTGTTTCAGGGCGATATATCATTGATGCAAAGTCGATCTTAGGTCTGCTTAGCCTTGACTTAGCAAACCCTTTAGAGGTGAAAATTTACAACTGCACTGCAGATATTGAAGACAAGATTTCAGCATTTACCGTTTAAGATTTAGCAGATAAAAGATATGAATTTTACAGTGTAAGATCGGACTTTTATCTCGGTTGCTTCACAAAGTTAATATAAAAAATAAGGAGTGGTCATAACCGACTACTCCCTATTTTTGTTTTAACGAAGCATTAGTATATACCACTGTGTTTCATATCCTAAAACAACTTTATATGCTTATTGAAACTACGATGCATTTTTAGTATAATATCTGTATGTCACGCATCGTGTGGCATAGCGTAATTAAAAGAACCGGATATCTGTTCTAAATATTCGATTTAGGAAACAGGTCGTGTTATTTATATTTTACAAAGAAGGTATTTGATGAAGAAGAAATTTGTATGGAAGGAACCGCAATTCACAAAAGAGTTAAGCGATGGAGCGGATATATTTTCAGAAGATACAGACGATGAGATATATGAAGTTATCATAAGAAACACAGAGAAATCAGCTGATGAGTTTTATAGGCGAGAATTTATCAAGGTGCATTTTATAAACTGCAAATTTGAAAAAGTATCATTTGAAAGATGCTATTTTGAAGAGGTTATATTTCTGGATTGTGAGTTTAACCAATGCAGTTTTAGAGATAACAATTTTCATATCGTAAAACATATAAATTCGGTGCATCGAAATAGTGATTTTTCTGATAGCCGTTTTCATTGTGCTAGTTTTTTAAACTGCAGTTTGAGGTACTCAAATTTCACCGGCTGTAAAATCGATGGTTTTCAAGTTGTTGGAAGCGACTTCGACAGTGCATTTTTTGCAAACTGTACAATTGATAACACAATCTTCGAAAAGGCTTCGTTTCGCGCAGCTGATTTCTTTCAAACATCTTTAAAAGATATTGATTTTAGCGATTGCGACATAGAGGGCATAGTAGTATCGGAGAGCAAGAGTGAACTAAAAGGAATAATCGTTAACACTCTCCAAGCGCTCGATTTGTCCAGTATGTTTGGTATAGTCATTAAATAATGGGCATTAAGCCAAGCGCTTTGTTCTATTTTCAGCAAGTGTTTTGCAACAGTTTTAAGCCCTGCTGTGAAGGGTGCTTGCTACCAATATAGATTAGAAGAGATATATTTGATAGATATTTACAAACAATCTGCTGGTTAATTGAGCAGTTAAAGATTTAAATAAACAGATAAATAAGCAGCTTTGAAGATGGATCAAAGCACCGTAATACTTGACTATTTTTATTTTTGAATAGGGAGTGAAATACCTCAATCTAAAAAAATTAAGAGCGACATAACTAGTGCAGTAAAGCTTGTTATGTCGCTCTTATTAGTGTTGTGATTAAGGTATTAGATGCTCTCTAAAATATCAAGCACTTCAGCAATGTTTTTCTTGCCAAAATGCAGATGCTCATCATTAATTATCATACAAGGCACGCTCATGATATTATGCTTTGATTTAAGCTCTTCGTAGTGCGGTAGATCATAAATATCAAGGGTTATATTATCATTTAACAGTGCAATCCTCTCGACAGCCATAACGAGCTCAGGGCAGTTTGTGCATGATAGCGTCACTGCTAAATCGATGGTAATTTTTTTGTTGATCGCACGAATTCTCGCAACATCCTCATCTGCTATCAGCTGCCCTGGACCTGCGGCGTTATATAAACCAACCACAAAGGAGTTAAACTCATGTCCGCCGGGAACTCCGTGGAATGAAACTCCCATATAGCTCTCATCAGCTGAGAAAATTGAGATGCAAGGAAGCGCTTTAGCTGATAAATTATCATCACTTTTGCAGATAACATTCTTCGAAAGTGATGAAAATTCTGCCATAAAGCCTTTAACTTCGTTTGAGATATCTCTTTTATCAAGCTTGTAATTTATCTTTATATCAGACTCAAATCGAGAGAAAACAGGTGCTAGCTGCTCTTTTATCTCGGCAGAGATAAATGCTCCGTCATCTTCTGTTTTTGCTTTAGCTACAGTCTCTTCTTTCTTTGGTATCGTATATTCTCTTTTTGGTATACGAAGTCGCTCATACTCTGCCGCAACATGTTTTTCAAGGGAGGTAGCGGCTGTTGCACCGTCGGACACAGCAGTTACAACCTGTCTTAGGTTTTTAATGCAGATATCGCCAGCGGCATAAACACCATCTAAATTTGTCTTTCTGTTCTCGTCTGTGATGATATAGTTCTGCTCATTTAGCGAAACCTTATCTGCAAAGTTTTCACTTGCAGGAGCATATCCCGCAAAGACAAAAACCCCTATTCCGCTCTCATCAAACAAGTCTATCTCTTCGCCGTTTTTATCGATTTTAATCCCCTGAACAAAACGCTCACCATAAACTTCATTCACGCTTGTATTGTAGTGAAGCTCAATTTGCGGATGCGCTTTTACCTCGTCGACAACAGAGCCTGTACAGGTGAAATCGTCACCTATAATTATCATAGATATCTTCTTTGCAAATCTTGTTAAAAACAAACTTTCCTCGCAAGCGGCAAATCCACTGCCGACAACATAGATATCTTTACCGGTGAAGAATTCGCCGTCACAAGTGGCGCAGTAGGCAACACCTCTGCCTTTAAACTCGTCTTCCCCTTTAAAACCTACCATTCTAGGAGATGCGCCGCTAGCTATTATAACACCTAAACTTTTAAACTCACCTTTATCGGTGCGAACAGTAAAGTAGTCGCCATCTTTGTCAAAGCCTAAAACATCACAGAGCAAAAACTCAGCACCAAAAGCAGACGCTTGCTTTTGCATCTCTTTTGTTAAGTCCTCGCCGCTTGTATGGTATACACCGGGGTAGTTTACAACTTCAGAAGTAATCGTTATCTGACCACCAAACTTGTTCTTCTCAACCACTAAAGTTTTATATTTTGCTCGTGCCATATATATCGCGGCAGACAGCCCTGCAGGACCTCCACCGACAATAATAGCATCATAAAAATCGTTATTCATTAAATTCACCTCTTAAATCATACTTAACGAAAAACGGCAGAATAATTCCACCGTTTTTTTAAAAGCTACTTATATTATTCCAACTAAGTCAAGGCTTGGTTTTAATGTTTTTTCGCCTGGTTTCCATTTTGCTGGGCAAACTTCATCGCCATGTTCTGCAACAAACTGTAAAGCTTGAACTCTTCTGAAAAGCTCGTCTGCGTTTCTTCCAACATTTCCAGCAAGCACTTCGTAAGCTACGATTTTACCTTCGGGGTTCACTATAAATGTTCCTCTTTCTGCAAGACCGGCATCTTCGATCATAACATCGAAATCACGAGCAAGAGCACCTGTTGGGTCTGCAAGCATAGGATAGTCTATTTTTTTAATAGTATCTGATGCATCATGCCACGCTTTGTGGACAAAATGAGTATCACAAGATACTGAGTATATCTCACAGTTTACCGATTTGAAATCATCATATTTATTAGCTAAATCCTCAAGCTCTGTTGGGCAAACAAATGTGAAATCAGCAGGGTAGAAGAAAAATACAGACCACTTACCCAAAATATCTTTTTTACTTACCTCTTTAAAGCTATTCTCAATATAGCTTTGTACTTTAAAATCCGCTACTTCTTTTCCTATCATTGACATAATTTTACCTCTTTTCTATTTTACTAGTTAGTATTGCTTAACTTTGTTATAATATACATCATAAAAATAAATATGTCAAGCTATTTTTTACTATTTACAAGAAAAAATGACAATTTTGATAATAAATATCATTATTATGATTAAAATACAAAAGATTTTCTGCTTCTAAAACAGGCTGTTCTCGTCAACATCGGATACAGTTCTTTTAAGAATTCGACAATCTTCAAATACAAACTGTATTTTGTAAATTTTCGGATGGCTCGATTTGAGAATTATAACGACAGTATATTATATCGATAATTATACTAGTAGTAGATAAAAAACGGAAAACTGAGCTAAAAACCGACGACAGAGAAAACCGCCGAAGGCTAAAGCTCAGTTATAAGTAATTGGGTACTATAAAACTCTTAAAGTTTGAAGAGGTGACGATATTAACTTTATAGCATAATAAATTGTATAAGCTATACAGCTATTTTTTTATCTGCTCTCTTTTTTCTCGTATCCCTTTTATTATTATCTTTCTTGCATCAACTGCTTGTTGTGTTGTCGCTTCGGGTACACCTTGAAGAGGTGGCTCGATATTAAGCTGCTTATACTTTGTGTTGCCCATGGTGTGATATGGAAGAACATCAAGCGCTTTAATATTAGTTAGACTGCCCAAAAAAAGCCCTAGCTTATGCAAGTCTTCTTCATTTGTTGTAATTCCCGGAACCAAAACATGTCTTATCCAAACAGGTTTGCCGATATTAGATAAATATTTTGCAAACTCTAAGATGTTTGTATTTGGAACACCAGTTAGTGCAATATGTTTTTCGTTATCAATATGCTTTATATCGAGCAAAACAAGATCGGTATAACCCATCAGCTGGTCGATTTTGCTTGTATTTGAAGTAGAGAATGTTACAGCTGAGGTGTCGAGACAGGTGTGTATATTTTTTTCTTTACACTTCGCAAAAAGTTCTGTTAAAAAATCTATTTGCAGTAGAGGTTCTCCACCAGTTGCGGTAATTCCGCCATCTCGTAGAAACTCAACGCAGCTTTCGTATTTTTCTAAGATCTCTAAAACAGAAAACTTCTCTCCTGTATGGGGTTTCCATGTGTCGGGGTTATGGCAATATTTACAACGCAGAGGGCAACCTTGAAAGAAGACTACGAATCTTATACCGGGACCATCAACTGTCCCGAAAGTTTCAAAGGAGTGCACGTATCCTTTCAATTTGATATCCTTTCATATAAAATGCTATCTCCCAAAGACAAACTCCAGGAGATAGCAACGTTTATTATATACTTTCGTGGAAGGTTCGTGAAATAACGTCTTCCTGTTGTTCCTTTGTGAGTTTGTTGAAATTAACGGCATAACCCGAAATTCTTATTGTCAGCTGAGGGTATTTTTCTGGGTGTTTTTGTGCATCAATAAGAGTTTCTCTTGAAAAAACGTTTACATTTAAATGGTGTCCGCCCTTTTCTACATATCCATCGAGCAACCCTATTAAATTGCGAATCTGTTGTTGATTTTCCATTTTTTAATCCTTTCAAATATTAATCATTTACAAATTTTTAGAAGGTTCATCGATTGCAATCTGCTTTGCAACTAGTCGCTTCGTGATGAACTTCTATATTATCGTCATCACAGAAATTAGATACATTAACATGTCCTGTTCCTTGTTGCATAAGATTATCAATCGTTTCCACCAACTTGTCGATTTTTTCTTTTTTTATCTTTTTCATCAATTATTCCTGCTCATTATCATCAGAGAAGATATCCAAATCTAGATCACCCATAAAGATTTGATCGTCTTTACCGAGTGCACCTGGGATGATCGAGAAGGTATTTGAAATACCGTCTTGCGCATGCTTGAACGGCAGCTTCGAGACGGAGGCGAGTGCTGCAACAGCACCTTGCTTGTCACGTCCGTGCATTGGGTTTGCACCAGGTGCTAGTGGCACGCCTTTTTTCCTTCCATCTGGAGTGCTTCCTGTTTTCTTGCCATAAACAACGTTTGAAGTAATAGTTAGAATAGACATCGTCGGAACACCATGTCTGTAGGTATGGTGTTTTTTTATCTTGTCCATAAACGAGCGAACTAGATAGTTTGCTATATCGTCTACTCTGTCATCGTTGTTTCCAAATTGAGGAAATTCGCCATCTATTTCATATTCGGTGACAATTCCATCATCATCTCGAATAGCTTTTACTTTAGCATACTTAATTGCGCTTAATGAATCTGCAACAACTGAAAGTCCAGCTATTCCTGTTGCGAAATATCTTTTTACCTCTCTGTCGTGAAGTGCCATTTGCAGTTTCTCATAGCAATATTTATCGTGCATATAGTGGATGATATTGAGAGTGTTTACATAAAGACCAGCAAGCCACTCCATCATATCGTCGAATTTACTCATTACATCATCGTAGTCGAGATAGTCGCCTTCAACAGGACGATACTTTGGCCCTACTTGGATTTTCATTATTTCGTCAATACCGCCGTTTATAGCATAGAGAAGGCACTTTGCTAAGTTAGCACGTGCTCCGAAAAATTGCATCTCCTTGCCCACTTTCATCGATGAAACACAGCAAGCTATTGCATAGTCATCTCCATGGTATTCGCGCATTAAATCGTCGTTTTCATACTGAATAGACGATGTTTTTATCGACATCTTTGCGCAATATTCTTTAAATTTGAGAGGTAGGTTGACAGACCATAACACTGTTAAATTCGGCTCTGGTGCAGGTCCTAAGTTATCAAGGGTGTGCAAATATCTAAAGCTTGTTTTTGTTACCATATGCTGTCCGCTGACACACATTCCTGCGATTGCTTCGGTAACCCAAGTAGGGTCTCCTGAGAAAAGAGTGTTGTAGTCCGGTGTTCTTGCAAACTTTACAAGTCTTAGTTTCATAATGAAATGATCGATATACTCCTGAGCTTCTTTTTCTGTAATCAAGCCGTTTTTCAAGTCGCGCTCGATATATATATCAATGAAGGTTGAAGTTCTGCCAAGGCTCATTGCCGCTCCATTTTGCTCTTTAATTGCAGCTAAATATCCAAAATACAGCCATTGTATTGCCTCTTTTGCATTTTTCGCAGGTTTAGAAATATCATATCCATAAATTTCTCCGAGCTTTTTTAGTTCTTCAAGTGCTCGTATCTGTTCGGAGAGCTCTTCAATAAGTTGAATATTTTCAGATGTCATACGAACTAGCGAAGTATCTTTTTGATGTTTCTTATCAATGATCAATCTATCTGTGCCATAAAGCGCAACTCTGCGATAGTCTCCGATAATTCTGCCTCTGCCATAAGCATCTGGAAGGCCTGTAATGATTGCGGATTTTCTAGCAAGTCGCATCTCATCGGTATAGGCATCAAAAACGCCGTTGTTATGAGTTTTACGATACTTAGTAAATATTTCTTTTATCTCATCGTCGAGCTTGAAGCCATTTTTTTCACAAGCGAGTTCCGCCACACGGATTCCGCCAAACGGCTGCAATCCTCTTTTGAACGGCTTGTCCGTTTGAAATCCTACGATTGTTTCAAGCTCTTTATCGAGGTATCCCGCATCGTGTGAGGTAATTGTTGAGACGAGCTTTGTATCCATATCGAGAACACCACCGGCTTCACTCTCTTGCTTTGACAGTTCCATTACCTGCTCCCAGAGTTTCTTTGTCGAATCGGTCGCATTTTCTAGAAATGAATCATCTCCGTCGTACGGCTTATAGTTCTTCACGATGAAATCACGAACATTGATAGATGTGTTCGACCACCGCCCGAGTTTAAATCCTTCCCATTCTTTTTGGGTGTTTTGCATGTTAACGCACCAGCCTTTCTGTAAAATTGAAACTATACTACATGATATGATGCCCAAATATTTAATTAAAATATCTAGCATCTGATATCCTTTGAGAAGCCTTTACTTCTCTTAAAACAAGCAGTAAGTTAGCAAGAGCTAACTTGTTACTTGCATATAAATATTATCAAACTTCGGCAGTTAAGTCAATAAAAATCAATGCTAGCTATAAAACATTATCTTCATTTTAGTAGTTTTTATCAGATTGTGATTTAAATGTTATAAGATTTTAAAGTAAGGTTAAGGTTTGTGGTATAATACTATTTATGGGGTGAGAGTGATGAGAATATTGCTTTGTGAAGATGAAAAAGAGCTTTCAACTGCTCTTGTGAAAATATTAAAACACTACAACTATGAAGTAGATGCAGTTTATGATGGTGAAGAAGCTCTTATCTTTTTAGAAGCTGAAAATTATGATGCTGTAATTTTAGATATAATGATGCCGAAGGTAGATGGACTTTGTGTCCTTCGAGAAGTTCGTGAAAAGGGAAACCTCATTCCGATTATTATGCTCACAGCAAAATCTCAAGTAGACGATAAAGTCACAGGGCTTGATTTAGGGGCGAATGATTATCTAACAAAGCCATTTGAAACAAAGGAGTTACTTGCAAGACTACGAGCGATCACCAGAACTGCAAGCGAGAGCAGCTCATCAATTTTGAAAGTTGGTGATGTATGCCTTAATCGCAAAACTTTTGAGCTGTATACCGATAAAAATTCATTTAAGCTCGCCTCTAAAGAATTTCAGATGATTGAAATGCTTATGATGAACAAAGGCCATATTATCCCTACCGAGCGGTTTATGGAAAAAATTTGGGGATATGATAGTGAGGCTGAGATGAATGTTGTGTGGGTTTATATCTCATACCTTAGAAAAAAACTAACATTGCTTAATACCGATGTGAAGATTAAAGCAACACGAAATACCGGATATTCTTTGGAGGAGTAGATAATATGTTTGAAAAACTGCAAAGAAAATTTGTTTTGCTCACAACTGGTATCAGCATAATCGTTATGCTACTTATCGCGGTTTCTATAAATGTTGTAAACTATATATCGATTATGAGCGATGCAGACGAAGTTTTAGAGCTTATCGCTGAAGGTGAGCTAAAAGTTGGTGAGCCTTTTACCCACCCTGAAAGACTGCCGAAAGAGATTGCTTTTACAACAAGAGTTTTTATTATGCACGCGAATGCAGATGGTGAAATAAATCTTATTGACACAAGAAATATTAGCTTTATTTCATCCGATGATGCACTAGAATATTCAAAAATTGCAGATGAAAGCGGAAAAATGGCAGGTATCATTGATAATTTCAGGTATGCCAAAATCGAAGATGGAAATGGGTACAGATACTTTTTTCTTGATATCGAAGAAGATTTAATTGGCTTTGAAACATATATGCTCTATTCTATAATTATCGTTTTTGCAGCGGTTGTAGCTATATTTATTCTATCATTATTGCTATCTAAAAGAGCGGTAGCGCCGATTGCTGACAGCTTTCTGCGACAAAAAGGGTTTATAACAAATGTAAGTCACGAGTTTAAAACGCCACTTGCGATAATTAAAGCTGACTGCGATGTTATTGAAATCGACAACGGTGAAGGTGAGTGGACAGATAGCATTAAAACGCAAATTTCAAGGCTTGATTTACTTGTAGATAATCTGGTTTCTCTTACAAAACTTGATGAAGAAGTTGAGATAATCAAAACGGATTTCTCTCTTTCTGACACAATAACAGATACAATAAACGAGTTTTCAGCAAAAATTCGCAGCGCTGAGCGAAGCCTTAATTTAGAGGTAAAGGAAAATGTTTCATATAATGGGGACGAGGCGCTTATTCGAAAAGTTATTACTACGCTCATAGAAAATGCTGTTAAATACTCATTGCCACATACAGAGCTTAAAATATCTCTAACTACAAATGGCAACAAAAAAATATTCAGTATAGAAAACTCTTGCGAAGATATTGAAATAGGTAAACACAACGATTGGTTTTTGCGTTTTTATCGCGGTGATAAATCTCGAAATAGCGAAACAAAAGGTTTTGGTATCGGGTTATCTATTGCAAAAAGCATTTGTGATTTGCACGGTGCTAAAATTTCAGCCGAGAGCAGAACAGGAAAAGAAACTATAATAACAGTAATTTTTTAAAGTAAGTTTAAAGTTCATATTGTAAAATCACCTTATAATCAGCTGTGAGGTGATTTTTCTTTTTAGAAATAAATTCAAGTTTTTAAGTAAGTTTAAGGTAAACCTTATATAATAATCTTGTAAAATGCAAAGAGAGGTGACAGTTTTGATACAAACGAACTTTAAAAGATACGAGCTTAAATATATTTTAACTGCAAAGCAGTACGAGTTGTTAGTTCTAAAAATGCCGTCAGATATGATGCTTGATGAATACGGTAGACACAAAATTTCAAATATTTATTTTGACACAGAGGACTACAGGGTAATAAGGCACTCTTTGGAAAAACCAAAATACAAGGAAAAACTTCGAGTGCGTTGCTACGGTGAGCCAAGCGATGATTCAGCGGCTTTTATAGAGCTTAAGAAAAAATTTAACGGAGTAGTCTACAAAAGAAGGGTATGCTTAGAGCAAAATAAAGTGTTTTCCAATCTATTTGATGGTGATTGCGATACTCTACAATCTCAGATACTCAGCGAAATAGATTATTTCAAAAATAGCCATGATAATATAAAACCGAAAGTTTATTTATCTTATGAGAGAGAGGCATTTTTCTCGACTGCAGATGAAAACTTTAGGCTGACGTTTGATTTTAATATCATGACACGTGATAATAATATATCGCTTTACAGCAGTGCTGATGATCTGGAAGTTTTACAGGGCGAATATGTCCTGCTTGAAGTTAAAACTGTTTTGGGATTGCCAAACTGGTTTTTAAAATTTATAGGTGAAAACAATATTTATAAGACTTCGTTTTCGAAATATGGAGCGGCATACAGTAGGTATTTTATGCCGCAATTTGTAAGTGAATTAGGGAGAGTAAGCAATGGTTAATGAGTTTTTCGGCAGTGTTTTCGATACTACTGCTGCAATGAGTATAACAATCACAGATTTTCTAGTCTGTATGGTATCAGCTATCATCTTAGGTATGTTTATGGCGAAGATGTATGCTTTAAAGACAAAAAGCACTAAGAGCTTTGTGGTGACACTTGCACTGCTCCCGCTTGCAGTGACTATGGTTATTATAATGGTGAACGGAAACATCGGAGCTGGTGTTGCGGTTGCAGGTGCGTTTAGCTTAGTTCGTTTCCGCTCAGTTCCAGGGACAGCAAAGGAAATTGTAGCGATTTTCACAGCGATGTGTACAGGACTTACTATCGGTATGGGATATATTGGTTTTGCAGTACTGTTTTCAGCTATAGCTTGTCTGTTTGCGCTCTTGTTAAATCTAGCGAATTTTGGAGAAGAGAAAAACAATGGAAGCAGAACACTGCAGATAACCATACCTGAAAACCTCAACTATACAAATGTTTTTGATGATATTTTTGAGAGTTTTACAAAAGAAGTGAAGTTAATATCTGCAAAAACCACCAATATGGGGAGCTTGTTTAAGTTAAGTTATGAAATAGAGCTTCGCGATGTTAGTACAGAAAAAGAATTTATTGATAAAATACGCACGAGAAATGGCAATCTTGAAATTATAATATCGAAACAGGAAATTCTACCGAATGTACTGTAATGCGGTAGGAAGTTATTATGCAAAATTCGACTATCGTAATACCGAAAGGTAACCAGATTAAAAAATATATTGCAAGCTATTTTGCAATTTTCATATTAGACATCGCTCTATTTGCCGCTACTTATATCTTTTTTGAAGAGGATATAATAGTCGCTACAGTTGTAGCGAGAATGCTGTCAGGTTTTATTAATTTAATAGTTAATAAGAACTCAGTTTTTGGACTGAAAGAAACCACTGCTTTTTTGGTGGTAAAATATTTTATCAACTTTTTCCTCGTAATGGGTGTAACTGCTGTTTGTACAGTAGGAGCTTTTTTACTAGTTGAAAACTATCTGATATCTAAAATTATCGTTGATATAGCTCTATTGTTTTTTAATTACTATATCTTGAAAAACTGGGTGTTTGTAAGGAAGATGAATAAAAAGCAGATATCAAAACTGTGGAAAGCTTGCGCTACTTTGTTTTTTGTAGTCTACATTGGGTTTACATTGCTCAACAGATTTGTAATAATTCAAAATGTAATTAACCTAGATGATATACAAAATGATGAGAGCAATGAACAGAATATAACAACCGACGAAGAAAACAACGAGGCTGAACTCGAAAACAATATAGAAACAGAAGATGAAAACGCTTTGGATGAGAGTGAGCCTGTATATATCGAGCCGATCATCACCGATACTTCTTATATTGATGAAAACATACAAGTTGAAATAACTACAATCAGAGAGTATGACACAGATATCTATATAGCGGAGATAATTATTAGCGACAGCTCAAGTCTTATGGCGGGTCTTGCGGAAAACTCTTTTGGCACAAATGTAAAGGAAAAAACTTCGGTTATCGCCGAGGAAAACGATGCGATTATAGCGATTAATGGTGATTACTACGGTTTTAGAGATTATGGGTATGTTATGCGCAACGGCTATCTTTACCGAGAGGTGCAGGCGCCTGGCGGGAATGAAGACTTAGTGGTATACCAAGATGGTAGCATGCAGATAATCGATGAAAGTGATGTTTCTGCACAGCAGCTTATGCTGGAGGGGGCAGTGCAAATTTTCTCCTTTGGTCCAGGGCTTATCTCTGATAGTGAAATTATGGTCAGTGAAGAGAGCGAAGTTTCCGGCGAAGATGAGAGCAACCCTAGAACTGCAATAGCTATGATAGAGCCGAACCACTATATCTTTATGGTGGCGGATGGCAGAACTGACGCAAGCGAAGGGCTGTCTTTATATGAGATGGCAATGGTACTATCTGAGTATGACTGTGAAGTTGCTTATAACTTAGATGGCGGTGGGTCAGCTACTATGGTGTTTATGGGTGAAGTGGTGAACTTCCCTACAACTAACGGAAGGGACTATAAGGAGAGGAGTGTGAGTGATATTGTCTATATCGGAGAATAGAAAAGATATACAGAACTTCTATATGAAAAAATGGATGAACCCCTATTGTTTTGCAACGCTGTTTTGTATCTTGTTTTCAACTGTATACGCGCAATTTTCACACGGAGTGAGCTCGCCTCACATGACATATCTTTTCCTCTATCCGCTACTGGCGGGAGTGTTTGTGGGCGCACTATTTTGTTGCTTTGAAAAAACGAGTAAAGATTATTTCTGGGCATCGCATCTATACCATACAGGTGTTATAGCAGTTATTTTAGGCTCACTACTACGAGGGGTGTTTGATATTGCAAAAACATCGTCCATCTATCAGAGTGGACTTACAATAGCAGGAGCTGTTATGATGATTTGTGGTGTGATTGGATTTGCGCTTTCTAAAATAAGGCAGTGCAGAAGATGACTGCACTAGATGCTAAAACTTGAAAAGGAGAAACTTTATGAAAAAAGTTCTAATGATAATACTATCGCTATCAATACTTATAGTTAGTGGTTGTAATCAAAGCGAGGATACGATATCTGATAGTGGAAGCTCAGGCGAAAATCTATCGAGTGAGGCAAGCGATGGAACTCATGAAACTCTTGATTTTCCGCAGGTGGATTTACAAGATGAAATGAGCACAGCCCCAGAGGCTATAAGCGATGATGAAGTTATAATCACACAGAGTGGAAGTTATGAGTTTACAGGTGATTATAAAACTATAACAGTAAATGTAAATAAAGATGTTGATGAAGGTACAGTGTATCTGATACTAAATAATGCGAATATAACAAGCGAAACAGGTACGCCGATAAATATTATCGAAGCTCAAGATGCGGTTATCGTGCTTGTGGGCGAGAGTACTGTGATACAAGGTGCGGTAGTCACAACCGATGAGGAGTTTCCATCGGGCGCTATACACTCAAAAGCAGATATCCTTATTACAGGCGATGGAAGTTTAACAGTAATCACCTCTTATATGGACGGCATTAACAGTCGTGATGACCTTGTTATCGAAGATGCGACGATATCTGTAACTGCGGTAGAACACGGAATAGAAGGTAAGGATTTACTTGCAATAGATAATGCAAATATCAATGTAACATCAGGCAGAGATGGTATTCGAACATCTAACGATGAGGATTTAGAAAAAGGAAACCTTATAATCACAAGTGGTAATTTTGTGATTAATGCACAGCATGACGGAATTGCAGCGGAACAGACTTTGCAAATTGACGGTGGCAATTTTGATATAACCACAGGCGGTGGATTTGTAGAGGTCCTAAACGAGATCACAAGGGGCGAGGGATCTGGGAATACCGTTTCGGCAACAGATCTGCTAGAGGATAGCATGCGCAGCTTAAAAGGCACTAATATTGTGATAAATAGCGGTGAATTCACGCTAAACTCCTATGAAGATACAGTTCATGCGAACGGCGTTTTAACGATAAATGGCGGCAATTTTGTCATCCTTTCAGGCGATGATGCGCTTCATGCGGATACAGATTTAGTGATAAACTACGCAACAATTTTAGTTCAAAACGGTTATGAGGGAATTGAAGGCGAAACAGTGACGATTAACGATGGGGATATAGACGTAACGGTTTTAGATGATGCGGTGAATGCAAATAGCGATAGTGGCTATGTGAGGATTACAGGTGGAAACATATATCTAAAATGCCAAGGGGACGGAATCGACTCAAACGGAGATTTGTTTATTGAAGGCGGAGATATTATCATAGATGTTGATGCCATTTATTCAGGTGGCGATAGTGAGCTTGATGTAAGTGGAACATACACCATATCGGGCGGCAGTATAACCGATGAAAATGGAAACGAGCTATCACCAAACACAAGTGGTACAGGTGGACAGATGGTTTCACCGAACAACAGACCAGGAGATACTCGACCAAGATAGTGGATAGCCTTTCTTAAAGATGCTATTTATTAGATAAATATACACCCTTTTAACAATCATTTCACAGCTTTTTGTGGGATGATTGTTTTTGTTATAAAAATGGAAGTGGCGATAAAAGAAAAAGACTGTGTAAAAAAACCGTGATTTATTATTAAAAAATACACAGGATGAATATGGTTTTTAATGTTCTCTTTTGCGAGGAGAAAATAGCTTGAAAATATATCTTGCAAATATATCTTGCAACTTGTGAGATAGATTAGCGGTGTGTCTCTAGATACCTTCTTTTACAGCTTCTTTTTAGATAAAAAAGAGTAAAAATTCACACTGGGAACTTTACCCAAAACTTTATCTCTTTACAGCAAAAGAAAAGTATGTTAAAATATTAACAAACTTATGAGGAGATGTAAATATGAAAATTAAAGTATGTATTGGTAGTTCTTGTCATCTTAAGGGATCGAAAATAGTAGTTGAAAAACTGCAATCTTTGGTAAAATCGAATAATTTGCAAGACAAAATCGATCTGTCTGGAGCATTTTGCCTCTCTAAATGTCAGGACGGAGTATGTGTGTCGATAGATGATAAAGTTCACTCGGTAAATCCGGAAATAACAGAAATATTTTTTGAAAAAGAAATACTTCAAAAAATATAATAGCGAGGAAATAATTATATGACAGACTACTTAAAACTAAAAAAATCCAACTGTAAAAATTGTTATAAATGCATTCGATGTTGTCCTGTTAAATCAATCAGGTTTTCAGGTGGACAGGCAAATATTATCGGTCAAGAATGCATTTTGTGTGGACAGTGCTTTGTTAATTGTCCGCAGAATGCAAAAGAGATAGCGGGTAGTGTTGAGGCGACTAAGGTTCATTTTTATTCAGGCGTGCCTGTTGTTGCGTCAGTTGCTCCGTCGTTTATCGCAAATTATAACGGTATTGGGATAAAAACATTAGAGCAAGCACTTGTAAAACTTGGGTTTCATCATGCAGAAGAGACGGCTATAGGTGCGACAATAGTTAAAAATATCTATGAAAAAATGGTGATTGAAGATAGACAGAATATCCTTATAACCTCATCATGTCACTCTATAAATCTGCTGATACAAAAGCATTATAAAAATGTTTTGCCATATCTTGCAGATGTCATCTCTCCTATGCAAGCGCATGCTCTTGACATCAAAAAAAGATACCCTGGCGCAAAAGTTGTATTTATAGGGCCATGTGTAGCAAAGAAAGATGAAGCAGGGCTCTATGAGGGAATTGTAGATGAAGCTTTGACATTTGAAGAATTAAGCCAGTGGCTTATAGACGAGAAGATAGAGCTCGACTATAACGATACAAAGGATAATACAGAGGAGAGCTTGGCGAGATTTTTCCCAACAACAGGTGGAATTTTAAAAACAATAACTAATAAGGCGGACGATTATTCGTATTTTGCGGTAGACGGTGTTGAAAACTGCATGAAAGTTTTAGATGAAATTCTTGAGGGAAGAGTTGATAAATGCTTTATAGAGATGTCCGCTTGTGTTGGAAGTTGCATTGGTGGGCCTGCGATGGAACGAAGCAGGAAAAACTCAATTTTAGATAATCTAAATATTCAAAAGTATGCAGGTAAAAAAGATTTTGAAGTCTCTCCTCTATTGGATACAACTATCACGAAATCTTTTGAACCGATATATATCGAGCGAAATAATAATCCATCTGAGAGTGATATAAAGAATATACTGCGACAAATCGGTAAAGAGAGTGTTGATGATGAGCTAAACTGCGGCTCATGCGGATATAACTCATGTAGAGAAAAGGCGCTGGCAGTTTTTTATGGCAAAGCAGACCTTACAATGTGCCTGCCATTTTTAAGTGAAAAAGCAGAGACATTCTCAGATTTAATTGTAAACAATACACCGAATGCAATTATCGTTTTAAACGATAGATTAGAGGTGCAAAAGGTAAATAACGCAGCAGTTAGGCTTTTAAATCTAAGGACACAAAATGATATTTTGGGGGATCAGATAATCAAGGTGCTAGACCCTGATGATTTTATGGCCGTCCGAGAGAGTGGAGTTTCGATAAGAGACAAAAAGGTGTTTTTGACAGAATATGGCAAGCATATCCATCAAACTATAATTTTTGATAAGCAGTATAAAATGCTGGTATGTATTATGAGAAATGTAACACATGAGGAAGAGGAACGATCCAAAAAAGAAGATATCAGTCGCAAAACTATTGAAACAACCGATAAAATTATCGAAAAGCAGATGCGTGTAGTACATGAAATTGCATCGTTACTCGGAGAGACAACAGCAGAGACGAAAATTGCACTCACAAAGCTAAAGGAGTCGATTTCAGATGATTAATCTATGTCCCGATATAGGATTTTCAAGTTTAAATAAATATAATGAAGAGCTGTGCGGTGACCAGATTTGTGTAGTCGAGGGAGCTCACGACTCAACTACCATTGTCTTAGCAGATGGACTTGGTAGTGGTGTAAAAGCAAATATTTTATCCACCCTAACAGCGAAAATAATATCGACTATGATATCAGAGGGACTTAGTGTTACCGATTGCGTTGAGACGATCGCAGAGACTCTGCCTATATGTGCTGTGCGCGGTGTTGCATATTCAACTTTTACAGCTTTGAGGATACTAAACGGAAACAAACAAGCTGAGATTATACAGTATGACAACCCGGGAGTTATTTTGTTTCGCGACAATAAAATATATGAGTTTCCCTATAATGAAATGATTATAAGTGGTAAAAAAATACTTGTATCTAAAATAAATCTTTATGAGAATGATATTTTCTATTTGATGAGTGATGGATGCATTCACGCAGGAGTTGGAAGTGCGCTAAACTTCGGGTGGGAGCGAAAAGATATTATTGAATATATGGAGCCGCTCTGTCACGTTGGGTTTACCGCTAAAACACTAAACACGATACTTATAAACAAGTGCAATGAGTTGTATGGAGGTAAACCTGGAGATGACACGACTGTATGTACATTGAAAATGAGAAAAAGAGAGCCTATGAATTTAATAATAGGGCCGCCTTCTAACCGAAATGAAGCGGATAAGATGATGTCGCTATTTTTTTCAAAAGAGGGTAAGCATATAGTTTGCGGTGGAACAACATCTGATATTGCAGCAAAATTTTTAGGTAAAGAATTAAAAGTATCCCTTGATTTTGCAAGCTCAACTGTACCGCCTACAGCAACAATAGAAGGTGTGGATCTTGTCACCGAGGGGATTATAACGATAAATAAAGTATTAAGCTATGCTAAAGACTACCTAGACAATAATAATCTCTATTCGGAATGGAGCACTAAAAAAGATGGAGCTTCCTCTATATCAAGGCTTTTATTCGAGGAAGCTACCGATATAAATTTCTATGTCGGCAGAGCTGTGAACCCAGCTCATCAAAATCCCGACCTGCCGATTAACTTTAATATCAAGATGCAACTTATAGATGAATTGGCAGATTATCTTAGAAGAATCGGTAAAAAAATAAAAGTCAGTTATTTTTAGGGAGGCGGTTAAAATGAAAAAGTTTGATACGAAAGTTCAATATATAAAATATAAAGTTTTAAGAGAAGTTGCAAGAAATGCTTGGAATGACACGCTGCTTGAAAATATTACAGATATACCAAAACAGATAATCAACGGAAAAGAATCCACAATGAGATGTTGTGTATATAAAGAGCGGGCTATTTTAGCAGAGCGGGTGAAAATAGCTATGGGAGGCGATAAAACAAACCCAAATGTTATTGAAGTTATTGATATCGCCTGTGATGAATGTCCTGTTTCTGGGTATGTTGTGACTTCTTCGTGTAGAGGTTGTCTCTCTCATAGATGCTATGATGCATGTAGGTTTGGCGCTATATCGTTTGATGCAAATTATGTAGCTCGTATTGACGAAGAGAAATGCGTAGACTGTGGTGCTTGTGCAAAAGTATGTCCGTATCATTCTATAATAAGCAGAAAAAGACCTTGTGAAAGTGCATGTAAAGTTAAAGCTATAAAAAAAGCAGAAGATAACAGTGCTGAAATTATAAATGAAAAGTGCATCGCCTGTGGTGCTTGTGTTTACCAGTGCCCATTTGGTTCGATTTCTGATAAATCTTTTATTTTAGATACAATAGATATCATTAAAAACAGCGATAAAAACAAAAACTACAAAGTCTATGCGGTTGTAGCGCCTTCTATTTCAAGTCAGTTTCTCCATGCTAATTTAGGCCAAGTGATAAGTGGAATAAAAGAGCTTGGTTTTCACACAATAGTAGAAGCTGCCCTCGGTGCAGATGCGGTCGCTTTGGAAGAGTCGGTAGAATTATCTGAAAAAGGGTTTTTAACAAGCTCTTGCTGCCCTGCCTTTGTTATGTATATAAACCAGAGCTTTCCGAATTTTGCAAAACACATATCGCACAATCTTTCTCCGATGGCTAGAATAGCAAAATATATCAAAGAAACAGACCCAACTTCAAAAATAGTTTTTATCGGACCATGTACTGCAAAAAAAATGGAGTTTCAGCTTGAGAGTGTGAGTCCGTATATCGATAGTGTAATCACATTTGAAGAACTTCAAGCACTTTTTGACAGCCGTGAATTAATTTTAGAGCAGCTACCGTGCGATGTTCTTGATAATGCTTCATACTTTGGACGAATTTTTGCAAGAAGCGGTGGTCTATCCGATGCGGTTGCACAAGCAATAAAAGAGCAGGAGATAGAGTTTGACCTTAAAGCGGAGCGCTGCGACGGAATAGAAGCTTGTAAAATTGCGATATTAAAGGCAAATAAAAATACAAATGATGTAAACTTTATAGAAGGGATGGCATGTGTCGGTGGGTGTATTGGTGGTGCAGGATGTTTAACACATGGACCAAAAGATAAAGCTGAGGTAGATAAATATGGCAAGCTAGCATTTGAAAAGACTCTGCTTGATTCGGTTAAAGTCTTGAAAATATAACTGTTTATCTAGTGATTTGAAGGTGGAATTTAAGCTAAAATAGGGCATTTGGTGATTTTCAACAAAATAATCGCAAGAGTTAAAAAATCTTGTACGTCTAAGTTCGTTATTTTTTTAACAAACACCATTGACATTTAAGGTTTTCTGGCTTATAATAGCATTGTTAAATAATTAACAATCATTCGAAAGTCTTATAATTTAATTGGAGGGAATAACAATGGCAGAGAAGAAAGATGTAGCAAAATCAAATGAGGTTGATGTTGCTGCGATGATTAATGACCTCGTTATAAAAGCAAACGTTGCACTAGAGCAGTTTATGGACCTTGATCAAGAACAGGTGGATAATATAGCACATCAAATGGCTATGGCAGGTATAGATGAGCATATGCCGCTTGCGAAAATGGCAGTAGAGGAAACAGGGCGTGGAGTTTACGAAGACAAGATTATCAAAAACTTGTTTGCTACTGAATATATTTGGCACAGCATTAAGTATGACAAAACAGTCGGCATCATAAACGACAACGACCTTGAAGGTTATCTAGAAGTTGCTGAACCAATCGGCGTTATCGCAGGTGTAACTCCTGTAACAAACCCAACTTCAACAACGATGTTTAAGGCTATCATCAGCTTGAAAGCAAGAAATCCTATAATATTTGGATTCCATCCATCAGCGCAAAAATGCTCGGCGGAGTCTGCTAGAATTCTTCGTGATGCAGCTATTGCAGCTGGCGCACCTGAGAACTGTATACAGTGGGTTGAGTTTCCTTCAATTGAAGCTACAAGCCAGCTTATGAACCACCCAGGAGTTGCAATGATATTGGCAACAGGTGGTGCTGGAATGGTTAGAAGTGCATATTCTGCCGGAAAACCAGCGCTTGGAGTTGGACCTGGAAACGTTCCTTGTTATATAAATAAATCGGCAAATGTTGAGCAAGCTTGTAACGACTTAATGCTATCAAAGAGTTTTGACAACGGCATGATCTGTGCATCTGAGCAGGCTGCTATCGTAGATAAAGAAATAGCTGCACAGTTTGAAAAAACAATGGCTGATAACGGCTGCCATTTCTTAACTGAAGATGAAATAGCAAAAGTTACCGAATACTGTATGCCTGCTGCTAAGGGGCATAAATTAAACGCTGCAATAGTTGGACAAAGTGCATTTACAATCGCTAAAGGTGCTGGAGTTTCTGTAGATCCAAACACTAAAATACTAATAGCTAAAATTCCTGATATCAGCGAGAAATATCCGCTATCAAGAGAAAAACTATCTCCAGTGCTCGCGTATACAGTAGCGAAAGATGCAGCGGACGGATTTAGTAAAGCGAAAATGATGCTTGAACTTGGAGGACTTGGTCACTCGGCTGTTATTCATACATCTGATGAAAAACAGGCAGCAGAATACGGCAAAGAGATGAAGGTTGGACGTATTATAGTTAATGCACCGTCATCACACGGCGCGATAGGCGATATCTACAACACAAATATGCCTTCACTAACACTTGGTTGTGGATCATTTGGACACAACTCAACCACATCAAACGTTTCTGCAACGAACCTTATTAATATCAAGCGTATTGCAAAAAGGAGAACAAACATGCAATGGTTTAAGATTCCTCCAAAAATATACTTTGAAGATAATTCAATTCAATATCTTGAGAAGATGCCAAATATCACCCGTGCATTTATCGTAACTGATCAAACTATGGTTGATTTAGGTAACGTTGATAAAATACTATACTACTTGAGAAAACGTTTAGATTACTGCCATGCTGAAATATTTGCAGATGTTGAGCCAGATCCATCAGTTGAGACAATTATGCGAGGCGTTAATGCTATGAACAACTTCAATCCTGATGTTATCATAGCGCTCGGCGGCGGTTCTGCAATGGATGCTGCTAAGGGTATGTGGCTATTCTATGAGCACCCAGACACATCTTTCGACGATGTCCGTCTAAAATTCATGGATATCAGAAAACGTTCGTTTACCTTCCCGAACTTAGGATCTAAAGCGCAGATGGTTTGTATTCCAACTACTTCAGGAACAGGCTCTGAGGTTACATCTTTCTCGGTAATCACAGATAAAGATAATAATATCAAGTATCCTCTAGCTGATTATGAGCTAACACCTGATGTTGCAATTATCGATCCTCAATTTGTAATGACAGTTCCAAAAGCTATCGTTGCAGATACAGGAATGGACGTACTAACCCATGCTATCGAAGCTTACGTTTCGGTACTTGCTTCAGACTATACCGATGGTCTAGCGCTCCATGCGATTAAATTAACATTTGAGTACCTTGCAAAATCATATAAAGATGGCGACGCGCTATCTCGCGAGAAGATGCACAATGCTTCTTGTATCGCAGGTATGGCATTTACAAACGCATTCCTTGGAATCAACCACTCACTAGCGCACAAACTCGGCGGTGAATTCCATATAGCTCACGGACGTGCAAATGCTATCTTATTGCCTTATGTAATCGAGTACAACTCTAAGAAACCAACTAAATTTGCAACATTCCCAAAATATAACAAATTTATTGCAGATGAAAGATACGCTGAAATTGCAAAACACCTAGGACTTGCAGGCAAAACCACAGAGGAAAGTGTTCGCAATCTTGTAAAAGCTATCAGAGACTTAGCAAAAGAGGTTGGTTCACCAGCGACAATTAAAGATTGTGGCATAGACGAAAAAGTGTTCCTTGCAAAAGTTGAAACACTTGCTGAAAATGCTCATGGCGACCAGTGTACTCCATCAAACCCAAGATACCCAATGATAAGCGAGCTTGCAGATATCTACAAAAAAGCTTATTACGGAAAATAAACAGAAGTTAACCATTTAAGTGTTGATAATCAAAAGGGTATAAAGAGCGAAGGAATAATCTTTCGCGATATTCAAAGCAAAGCAACTAACAGAAATAGAAGCTAAACATTTTAACCGACCTAGTTTTATCACTAGGTCGGTTTTTTTGTTGAGATTTATATCTGCAACATTAATATAAATCCTTCATTAATATGAATTTTCAGAGATACTCTTTGATTGTTTTTTCAGTGATCAAATTTGTGAGTATTTTAATACTAAAACTTTAGGAGAGAGCTTTAAAAATGGCTGTGACAGTTAGTCACAGCCATTTAATATTATTTATGTTTATATCCTGTATAAATACACATAATCATTGCAAAAACCGCAAGGTACGACCAAAGTTTATGTTGTTTCATTTTTTGTCCCTCCATCAGCAATATCGTCAATATCTTTAAAACTATCTAGTGCATCTGCTCTTCTCATAATTGGCTTTGCGGAAGTGCCGGTAAGCGCAATAGTTGAGGCGTTATGTAGCCAAGCTGAAGTGTTAGCTGTAAGCACACCGAAAATACCAAGTGCAATTAAAGCTGTATTAAATGTAACGATAATTCCATATTGCCTATAAATTTTCTGCATAAGCTTTGTAGCGAGCCTTCTTATCTCCACAATTTTTGTGAGTTCATGAGAGAGCACCGAGATATCTGCAACCTCACGCGCTATATCTGATGAACCATTTAGTGTAAGAGATACATCGGCAACGCTGAGCGCTGGAGTATCGTTTATTCCATCGCCAACCATAAGGATGGTTTTGCCCTCTGCCTTTAGCTTCTCGACTATTTCTGCTTTGCCATCGGGAAGTACCGATGCATAGTATTTATCAATAGAGAGTAAATCACAGGTATGCTTAGCACTGCTTTCGTTATCTCCTGTTATCATAAATATATCGTTGATACCCTCGCGCCGCAGCATATCTATAGTGTGTTTAGCATCCGCCCTTGGTGGGTCGTTAACACATATAATACCGATAAGTTCACTATCAACTGCAAGATAAACAGCACTATCGCTTCCGATTTGCTCGTCTATCCACTGTTCCTTATCGCTTGGATATGGGACTTTTTCATCTTCGAAGATAAAATGGCGACTACCGATAACAGAATGTTTTTCGTTATAAATACTAGCTATACCATGCGCTACGATATATTCAACCTTACCGTGTTCTTCTGGATGGTGAATATCTCTCTCTTTTGCCTCTTTTACAATAGAAGATGCAACGCTATGGGGGAAATGCTCTTCTAGACAAGCGGCAATTCTAAGAACTTCGTTTTCGGTATAACCAGCAGCTATCGGAATGATTTTTGAAACTTTTGGAACAGCGTTTGTCAGGGTGCCTGTTTTATCGAAAACAACTGTATCTACCTTTGATAACACCTCGAGATATTTTCCACCCTTAACTAAAACATCATGGTTCACACTCTCTTTAAGAGCTGAGATAATTGTTATAGGTGTTGTAAGTTTAATGGCGCATGAAAAGTCGACCATAAGCACCGATAAAGCGCGAGTAATGTTACCTGTAAGAGCTAGAGTTGCGAGGAAAAGCCCGAAACTTACAGGAACAATATCATCAGCTAGCCTCTCAGCTCGTCCCTGTACAGCTGCTTTTTCTTTCTCACCGGTATCGATAAGGTCGATGATTTTTGCAATGCGCGAGTCACTTTGCAGACTGAAAACTTCTATATCAATTTCCCCGTCCTCAATAACAGTACCTGCAAAAACCGTGCTATCAACAGTTTTATGCACAGCGAGCGGCTCGCCGGTCATGGTTGCTTCGTTGATGAGCGCATCACCGCCTACAACAGCGCCATCCATAGGAATTAAACTGCCTTTGCGTATACGTATAATATCGCCTACCGAAACATCGCTATGATGAACTTCAACCTCTTCACCGTCTTTTATAAGCCAAATTTTATCAACATTAATTGAAAGGCTTTGCGCTAAAGCATGCTTTGCCCGAAGGTTTGAATACTCAAGCAGTAGATCAGAAAGTCCTAGTAAAAACATTGTAGATGAAGCGGTCCTATAGTTTTTCGATAGGATCGAAGCTGATATAGCGGTGCCATCGAGCAGCTCAACATTTATCTTTTTCTCTACAAGTGACTTAATTCCTTTCATTATATATGGAACAGAGCGGATTAAAGTGTAAACCCTGTGTGGATATGCAGGTAAGAAAAAGTGTCTTGTTAAATGACATGCAATATGCTTTACTATTCGCATCTTCATGTTTTTTTCTAAGATAAGCGCTTGTTGTTCCGCACTCGGAGAGCTCTCTTTGATTTCAGATAGAGACAAAGATGATAGTTTGCAAAGCAGAATATCCCGTGCACTATCTTCGCTATATTCAATAAGCACCGAGCCGTTAATCTCATTTGCCGAAACATTTTGAACACCATTAACAGAAAGAAGCAGTTCACATAGTCCGTAACACTGCTCCTTAGTTAATATGTATTTACCAAATCGTATTCGAAGGCGGGAGGGCTTATCACAAATTATATGATATTTCATAAGCTTCTCCTAAAATCTACTCTGCGTCGCAACTGCAACCTTCACCACAGCTACAATCATTTTTTGCAGCTTCTTTTGCCTCTGCACAGATGTCATCTGCCTCTTCTTTGATGTTTGCAGCGGTTTCAAGTAATTTATCTTTGAAAATAATTCCGTTAGCAACGCCTTTAACTGCAAGATCACGTGCTTTTTTTGTTTTTAGAAACTTTAAAACTGCTATACCAGTAGCAGCGCCGGCTGCGAAAATCCATTTTCTTTCTTTAGTTATCCAATTAAGCATATAAATACCTCCATACTTTATTGGTTTTAGTATACCAATCATTTCTTTTGCTTATCCACTCCAAAACCGCAATTTTTGCGATATTCCGACGGCGTTTCGTCATATATCTTTCGAAAGGATTCTGCAAATTTGCTTGTATTTATATACCCGATATTATATGCAATCTCACTTATTGTTTTATCTGTTGTACGAAGTAGTGTCCTTGCTTTGTAAAGTTTAACTAGGCGAATATATCTTTTTGGAGGTATACCGAAATTGTGTATATAAAGTTGCCGAAGTGTTGTTTCGGATACATATAGCATCTTCGATATCTGTTTTTCAGTTTTCAATGTATCAAGGAGCAATCTCCGTGAGACATTAATAATAAGTTTCGTATCCTTGTGCATATTCCCTCCAATAACAGAAACCCAAGAATAAAATTCTCAGGTTAGCTGTTTTATTTATTAAAAATTTATGCTAATTTTTCCCCACAAGCTATGCAAGCGGCCTGTGCATCAGCATCAGGAGCTTCGTTACACATATATGATACTACTGATTTAGCACTAGTTTCTTCTTCCCAGTTTCTCATCCACTCGCCATCTCCCCAACCATAAGAGCCGAAAAGAAGTACGTCTACAGATGCAAGGTTATCTTTAACGCTATCCCACATTGGCTGGAACTCTGTTTCCTCTAAAACTTCAGCGCCCATTGAAGGACAACCAAAAGCTACTGCAGTATAGTTTGCAACCATATCGTTTGTGAATTTATCACAGGTCATTATATCAACTTCTGCTCCCTTGCCTTTAGCACCTTCAGCTATGAAATTTGCCATAGCCTCTGTGTTTCCTGTGCCGCTCCAATAAACTATTGCCACTTTTCCCATAATAGAATTCTCCTTTAAAATAATTATTTTATATATTTAAGCTACTGTACGCTTTTTTACAGTGAGCATTAAAATATCTCTTCCTTCTTGCCACATCTTTTTGTACACTGCTTTGCATTTATCATACTTTGCAAATTTCATTAAAGCATCGTCTTCATTTCCGTAAACTTTCCAATATCGGCAAAGGTTACAATTCTGTCCTTTGTTGCAGATAAACCCTTCAACATCAATAGGAGGATAGCCTAAAAACAAACCAATTTCATGCGGGAACTCATCATAAAGCGAAAGCCTATCTGATAGTCGATTTATAGCTTCATTAACGCTTAAACCCTCATAACCATATTCAGAGAGTATCTTTTTTGCTTTTTTGTCTTTCATATCATGAAGGAGCATATCCTGACGGTATAGATAAACAAGTGCAGAATCAGTACCAACTCTTATAAGCTTTAGCTTGACACCACTATGAAAAAACTTTTTATTCCAATAAGCTATATCGTCTTCTAAATCACGAACACTCCAAAATTTTACCGTAAATAAGCTTGCTGTTTTAAGTGAAGATAGGGTGAGTGAGCAGTGTTCTATAAGTTTTTTTTCAGTTATCATATTACATGACCTCAATATATTTTAAATTGCAGAGATACTGCTTTAGAAGCAGCGAAATTTAGTGCCTTGTAGTTTATAGATGCAACAAAACTAAAAAAATCCGGCATTCATAAATAAAAATATCAAATGAAAATCGCCAAACTCGCTCTAAACATCGCTTGTGATTTTTGTGAGAGTCAGAGTTTTGCAATATATACACTATTTGCATTATCATTCCAGTGTCTTATGCAAAAAGGTGCTATCACATTGCGCATAATGGCAATGTCTTTTCATCTTGATAAGTTAGTAAAAGCTAACCTTTGGCTGTTTAAAGAAACCACTGCATAGCAGTGGTTTCAAATATTATAGTTAGTATTTGCTAACTGTTATAAATATAACCCATTAGCCGAATTTTGTCAATAGGGAACAGGAAATAATTTTTAATGGGTGCGTGTATTAGTTTTATATCTCACAACTAATTATAAATACCTGTGTGAGGGGAGGTAATAGGTCTTGTGGGAGAGAATGGGGAGATTATGCTAACCCCCACAGAGCGGTTTTCGCTACCGATGCAGTTTATGCCAGAACTGCGGACAAACAAGCTATCTGTGTTTAAATTTATATTTACTGTGAGGGTATAGTTGTCGATAGTTGTGGCGGTATTGTTGCTTATCGTTATGATATAATTATCTAGCAGAATGCCATAAATGAGCATTACAATCAATCTATTTTAGCACTATAGAGATATAATTTGTGCAGAAATTCTATACTTTAAATAGAATGAAGATTTGCACTCGAATTTACAAAAATAAAAGAGATTAAAAGATTAACAATTTGTGAAAATAAATTATTACTATTGAAAAAGATTTAAAAAAGGCTATAATATAGAATATAATAGTAATTATTATTAATTAAGTTGAGTGGATTTACTTTGAAGAACGTGATTTCACTTTGAAAGGTGGTAGTATTATGGCACTGGTTGGTGTTGGCAAAAATAATTTTGAGGAAGTTATCGGGGGCGGGAAGAAAGCGCTTGCCTATTTTTGGGCGGATTGGTGCGGATACTGTAAACTTATGTCGCCGCTTATAGATATAGTTGCAAAGGAAAATCCCGATTTCGTTATCGGCAAGATAAACGTTGATGAAGAAGAGGATTTAGTGAGCAGATACGAGGTTGAAACATACCCAACACTTCTGCTACTTGAAAACGGCGAAGTTTTAAAAAGGATAACTGCAAGAGCGACAAAAGCTCAAATTGAGGAAATGATGAAATAAATATATAAGCTGTTAATAAAGCTTTATTATCTATGCTTAAAAGGAGCGTAAAATCATGAGCAATACTATAGATATAGCGATTATCGGAGGCGGTGCGGCTGGACTTACCGCTGGAATATATGGAGCTCGGGCAAATCTTTCTACTGTTTTGTTTGAGGAGTTTTTTCCGGGTGGACAAACCTCAACAGTTGAGCTTATTGAGAACTACCCAGGGTTTGCCGATGGTGTTGATGGGAATGAGCTTATGCAAGCTATGAACACACAGGCGACAAACGCAGGTATGGAAACCCGATATGAGAAGATTGTTTCGATTAAAAAGAGCGGAGACGAGTTTGTTTTGACAAATGAGTCGGGTGATGCGGCTGTTGCAAAAAGCGTTATAATATCTACTGGCGCTTCGCCGAGAAAGCTATCGCTGGCAAACGAGGAGAAGTTTACCGGCAGAGGTGTGCACTACTGTGCAACTTGTGACGGAGCGTTTTACAAGGGAAAGAGTGTTGCGGTGTATGGCGGTGGA
>CAYJGP010000006.1:0-2788 GCA_964369435.1 uncultured Oscillospiraceae bacterium
TCATCTCTTGTCGCATTGTCGTTTATCTCGTATCCACTCGAACACTCTGTGCGACTGCTCGCCTTTTAAAAATAACTATATCGCTCGAAGTAGACTGTTCGCCTATCGTCGAACGATACTCGCGATATGTATTTTTAGAAAAAGCTCCGTTTCGGGAGATTAGGTACTGAGTTTGTCCCTGGTTGCATTTTACAAATAAACTTAATAGTTATAGCAAAAAACAGATATGAATTTTAAAATTCATATCTGTTTTGTTGTAATGATACCCTTATCGGCAACCGCCCATAACGGCGGTTTTTGTCGTGATAATTTATCGTCTATTTTAAGTTTACTAATTTTTCTCTTCAAGATATCCACTATATTCTTGTAGAAAACTTGAAACAAACGCAAGGTCTACAAACTTGTAGTTCTTGAAAAATTCTTCGCTCTCTTTTATCTTCTCTTTCCTTGCCGCTACAAACCCTTCAAGCAGTTCACTGCCGTGTGGTGTCAGCTGGAAAAAAATCTTCTGACGATTTATAGCAAACTCGCTCTTCTCTAAAAGCTCTGCTGCTATCAATTTTTTTATCACTTTGCTTATAGCTCCTTTGGTCATAGCGGTTGCCTTTGATATTTCTGTTACTGTTGGCTCCTCCGCTTCACTTACAGCTTCAAGCACTACCATAAATGTCCTATTATAGCCGCCCTTTGGTCGATACAGCTCCTCTTGTAGCTTCGCTATCTTCTCAATTAGTTCGATAATCTTTTTATTCATAGCAATACCTCCAAATATATTTTTCTTAAATTCTATTATATTAACCCACTGTTTCCTTGTCAACAAAAACCGACAGTATTATCAATTTAGTAACAAAAAATTCATCTTAATTTTTTATCTGTTTGTGGTATAATAGTAAGAAAACGGAGGCGTTATTATGAAATTATTTGTTGCGAGCGATATCCATGGCTCACTTTTCTATACAAAAAAAATGATAGAAGCATTTCAAAACGAGGGGGCGGACAGGCTTATTCTTTTAGGTGACCTGCTCTACCACGGTCCTCGAAATCCTCTCACAAAAGAATATAATCCCGCAGAAGTTGCAACTATACTAAACGGCTACGCTGATAAAATTTTAGCTGTGCGCGGCAACTGCGACAGCGAAGTTGACCAGATGATTTTAAACTTTCCGATAATGGCGGATTACGCCCTTCTCCCAATTATGAACACAACCGTCTTCATGACACACGGACATCTCTTCAATCTTGAAAATCCACCAAAAATAAACAAGGGCGACATCCTTCTCCACGGACATACGCATATCCCGATTATTACTAAAACAGATAGCTTTACCTATATAAATCCAGGCAGCATCTCATTGCCTAAAGAAGATAGTCAGCATGGCTATATGATAATCGAAGGCGATAAATTCATCTGGAAAAATCTAGATGGTGTGCCTTATCAAGAGATGTCGTTATCGGCGGAGATATAATGGAGTTTATTTTAGAAAATTTATATATAATTCTGTCTGTGCTATTTGTTTTTGTAACAATTTTTCTTTATCTGCAAAATAATCTTTTGACGATAAAACAGATAACGCTCACAAAAAAAAATCTGCCAAAATCAGCAGACGGTCTTCGTATTCTGCAGATATCTGATCTGCACAGCAAAAGATTCGGACGTGGCCAGCAAACTATTGCTGATAAAATCAAGCGTCAAAAGCCCGATATAATTTTAATCACCGGAGATATAATAGATAGGCGTCGATTTAATATTTACCCCGTTATCGAGCTTCTATCTGGGATACAAGATATCGCCCCGATCTACTATTCACCGGGCAACCACGAGGGTTGGAGTGGGCGCTATGATGAAGTGCGCAAGGTTTTAGAGAAATTTTCGGTAAATATACTTGAAAACAGCAGTGCAAACCTCACTAAAAATACAGCGATGAAAGGCATATCCATAAATGGTATCCTAGACCCCGCTTTTGATCTTGCTGAGGGGAGCGGAGTTTTAAAAAGCAACCAACAAACCAAGAGGTATTTGAATTCCTTCTCAATGAACGATGGTTTTAATATAACCCTCTGCCACCGACCAGAAGCTGTCGAGGGGGTTGATGGTTATATGGGCGAGATAGTTTTCTCCGGTCATGTTCATGGTGGACAGGTGCGCATCTGGCCATTTGGCGGACTTTACGCTCCAGGCCAAGGGATACTACCAAAGTATGATAGTGGAGTATATGAAATAAACGATACAACCCTTATCGTTAGTCGTGGACTTGGCAACAGCCTCTTCCCATTTAGGGTTTTTAATCTGCCACAACTTGTTGTGGTAACTCTTCGCAGTTAAGTATTAGAACAGGAGGATATAATGCAAGATAAGCTTGAAACGGTTGATTGTCTGGGGGATTTCTGCCCAATTCCGATTATGAAACTCAAAAATAAGCTAAAACTAATACAAAACGGCAAAACTGTCCTCCTTATAACCGACCATAGCTGCGCCCTTACCAACGTTTCTGATTTTTGTAAAATCCACAAGCTAAACCATAGTTCAAAAGAGGTTTTAAATGGCGTTTGGGAGATAACTATTAGCAGATAGTCTGACTTAATATCTTCTCAAGATATTGCACTGTCTTATCTTTACTCGCAGAGGGGTTAATACTCTCTCTTTGCTTTACCGCATAGTAGTCTGCTGTAAGTTTTATCTCGTCGCACTTAACAATACGGAGCTGTTTATGATACAGCTCTTTTTTTATTGCCATATACGGCAGTAGTGCAACTCCAAACCCATTAAGAGCGGATAGCTTCATCGATT
>CAYJGP010000006.1:2798-30160 GCA_964369435.1 uncultured Oscillospiraceae bacterium
AGTATAAAATATTTAGTTTATTGCAATCAACCTCACTTAAGGTGAGTTGTTTTTTTAATATAGCTGCTGTGCGGTGGGTATTTGCAAGCATTACAAATGGATATTTATAGATATCCTCTCGAGCAATACTTTTTGGCATCTCAAAAGAGCTGCTACAAACAAGGAAAAATTCATCGGTAAATACCTTTTGATATGAAAGCCGCTTATCTCTTGTCTTTCCTATAACAATCCCTAAGTCGCATTTACCCTTAATTAACCTCTCCTCAACATCGGTACTTTGTGCAGTCTCGATTTCAAGTGAGTATTCAGGATATTTATTTTTAAAGTGATAAAACGTACACGGTAAAGCATAAGCGCCTGCAAATGCAGTTGATACAATCTTTATCGCTTCGCTATCGGTATTCATTTTATCTATCTCTAAAACAGCTCCATTATATGAGTCTAGAATATCGATAAAATACTTATAGGCAATAGCACCTGCAGCTGTTGGCACTATCCCCTTATGGCTTCGCAGGAGGAGTTTTGCATTGAAATTTTTCTCGAGAGCTTTAATCTGTTGACTGAGCGCAGATTGGCTTAAATTACACCTCTCTGCCGCTGCTGATATGCTTCCGAGCTTTATAGTTTCAATATAAGAAATAACATGTTCTATATTCATCGTTGCACCTTCTTTGTCATTTAATTATAGCTCTTTGAATAATTATATCACATATCTTAATTTATGTCATAAGTTTTTCTTATGTCTTATTAATAATTCATATATCCTAATTAAAAATAGTTATGATATAATATTAACAAAGTTACACAAAGGAGGAGATTACTATTTCAGAGTTAAATCAATCAGAGCAAACTTCAGCAATAAAACGTTCACGCACACCACGCAAGCCAAAGAAGAGTCAAATACCCTATGCGATAATATTACTTATCGGAATTATAGCATTCGGATACTTTCTATCAGGCAGTAGCGACAAGCTTCCAGTATATTGGGCATTCGGTATTGCTTTTGGCTACATTCTACAACGTTCAAGATTTTGCTTCACAGCGGCATTCCGAGACCCTTGTATCACAGGTAGCACATCAGTTACAAGAGCTGTGTTGGTAGCATTAGCACTTGGCAGTGTTGGATTTGGAGCAATAAAACTTGGAGCTGAGTTGTCTGGCGCAGAAAGCATAAGTATGCAGAGTGTTTCACCTATTGGCATACCACTTGTAATAGGCGCTTTGATGTTTGGTGTTGGCATGGTTATTGCCGGCGGTTGTGCATCCGGAACTGTTATGCGTGTCGGCGAAGGTTTCACTATGCAGATGTTGTCCCTTGTATTCTTTGTAGCAGGTTCTCTATGGGGAGCGCACGATATGGGCGCTTTTTGGAGCTCACTAAACGAGCATGCACCAAAAATATTTCTACCAGATGTTTTTGGATGGTTTGGCGCAATAGTTATACAGGGCGGCATTATAGTTTTACTCTACATAGCGGCAAGAAAATGGCAGAAGAAAAAAATGGGAAGCGAAGAATAAAAGAAAAAATAAAAATTTATTATTAAAAGGAGAAAATTATTATGGCTGAATTTAATTTAGATTGCATGGGCGAGGCTTGTCCAGTACCTTTGATGAAAACAGAGAAAAAACTTGGTGAAATCGCTATTGGTGATATCCTTATTATCGCTATAGACCACAGCTGTGCTATGAAAAATGTACCTGAATGGGCACGTAAACAGGGCCACAATGTTGAAATTGAAGAAGTCGACGATGGCGAGTGGGAAATAGTAATCGAAAAAACTAAATAAATTGGAGGGTTTGCTTTGAAAGAATTTTTTATAAATCTTGGCAAGAATCCGATCTACAAAAAGCTCGCATCAGAGCCTCTTACATACGTAGCGGGCGCGGTGTTGCTTGCGATCTTCCAGATAGCTCATATAGCTTCGCTTGGCAGCGCTTGGGGTGTTACCAGCACATTTGCAAACTGGGGAGCATGGATTTTTGAGCTGTTTGGTGGAGACACCTCATCTTGGAGCTATTTCGCTTCAGAGAGCTCTCAAGCAAGACTTGATGCAGGCGTTTTAGCAGATGGCGGCTCTATTCGAAACTTTGGTATAATTTTCGGAGCCCTTCTATCAACACTTCTCGCTTCACAGTTTAAGCTAAAGAAGATAAAATCGGTAAGACAGGTTGTTGCGGCAGTAGTTGGCGGACTTCTTATGGGATACGGCGCAAGACTTGCACTTGGGTGTAATATCGGTGCATTCTTCTCCGCTATATCGGCATTCTCGCTATCTGGATGGGTGTTTGCTCTATTCTTACTTGTAGGAGCATTTTTCGGAAGCAAGTTGCTTGCAAAATACTTTATGTAGGCAGGCAACCACAAAAACACTGGTAGTAAAAGTGAATATAAACAAAATAAAGTTATCGTGTTTATTTGCAAACAGTCAGTTTGATCTGCCAAATAAGTATTTAAAATATCGCTTTAGCGGCACTTTAACTTTTCACTTTTAATTATTTATCCCACATCGATTAAATGTGGATATCTAGATATGACGGAGGAGAAAAAGATGGAAAAGAAAGTTGAGCAGTATGATGTTGTCATTATAGGCGGCGGCGCTGCAGGCATGACTGCTGGAATATATTGCGGCAGAGCGAAACTAAAAACGCTACTTATAGAGAAATCTCTCGTCGGTGGACTTGCAACATATACCGCTGAAATAGAAAACTACCCCGGCTTTCCAGAGGGTAGCACCGGAATAGACCTTATGAATGCCTTTCAAAAACAGGCGAAACGTTTTGATGTTAAATTCAAACTTACCGATGTAAAATCTGTGGATTTAACAGGCGAGATTAAAAAGGTTGAAACATTTAGAAACATCTACGAAGCAAAGGTTGTTATTGTTGCGAGCGGCGGTAAACCAAGATTGACAGGCGCTACAAATGAGGACAAATACCTATATGATAAAGGCATATCATTCTGCGCTACCTGTGATGCTGCTGCGAATACCGATAAAACCGTTATGGTTATCGGCAGTGGAGATGCCGCTATTGAAGAGGGCATGTTCCTTACAAAATTCGCAAAAAAGGTTATTGTTTCGGTTATGCACGACACCGGAAAGATGGACTGCAACGAGATAGCAAAAGCACAGGCACTTGCAAATCCAAAGATGGAATACGTTTGGAATACTGTTGTTGATAGCTTTTTGGGCGACGAACATCTTGAAACTGTTGTTTTGAAAAACCTCAAGACAAACGAAAAAATTCATATTCCAGTTGACAGCTGTTTCCTATTTATCGGATACATCCCAAATACCGAAATCTTTAAAGGTATCCTCGATATGGATAGAGGTGGACAGCTTATCACAAACGAGAAGATGGAGACAAACGTCCATGGTGTTTTTGCGGCAGGAGATGTTCGCGATAAATTCTTAAAACAGGTCGCAACTGCTGTTGGAGATGGAGCTATCGCAGGATACAGCGCTGAGAAGTTTATAGCTGAGTCTGAGGTTTATGAAGAGCAACTTCTAAACCACGGCAACCCTTCACTTGTATATGTCTATAACGCAGCGGACGCTCCTTCAAGAGAACTTTTATCGCTCTTTGAGGAGTTTGAAAAAGATAGCAGCGGGATAAAAGTCACTCCGATTGATACATATAAGTCAGACGGACTCGCAAAAAGACTTGGTGTAACATCTATGCCATGTGCTGTTTATCTAAACGGTAACGAAATTAAAGGTAAATTAAGCGATGGTATTACAAAAGAAACGCTCTCATCACTATGCAGATAATATTTATGTTATACTAAAAAATCCGCCGTTAGAGGTGGATTTTTTAGTATATTTTTTCATATAACCAACTATTGAATTATTGCATACCTCAAACTAAAGATGTATAATTAATATTGATAAAATAACGGTGCCATAAAATACATCATAAGAAGATGTTTATGAAATCAGACAACCACTTTTGAGCGCCAATTAAAAGGTTAACTAAATCAATAAAAGCCACAGCTTTAAAAAGAGCTTCTAGACAATTATATCTATCACTTTTATCCCTAAAAGCCCAACTTCTTCACAAAAATATCACAATTCAATCACATTCATATTTTATCTTTAAAAGAAGGAGGGTTTAATTATGTTAAATAATAAAAGATGCATTTTAATAGTTGATGATGAAGAGAAGATGATACGTGCTATTCGCGACTTTTTGGTGGCTAACGACTTTCATGTCTTAAGCGCAAAAGATGGCGATGTAGCAGAAGAAATATTTTATGAAAACAGTGAAAATATAGATATTATTCTGCTAGATGTTATGATGCCAAATCGCTCCGGATATGATGTTTTGAAGAGCCTTCGCGGCGGTGACTTTCTTGTTCCGATAATAATGCTTACCGCAAGAGGTGAAGAATATGATCAGGTGCATGGATTTGAGCTTGGAGCTGATGATTATATAACAAAACCTTTTTCACCATCATTGTTGCTCGCAAGAGTTGACTCGGTGTTGAGAAGAGTTGGCAAGGGAGCCTCTAACGATATAAGATTTGAAGGAATACACGCAAATATAAGCAGTAGAACAGTTTCTAATCACGGAGATGAACTTGTGCTAACTAACAGAGAGTTCGAGCTGCTTATTTTCCTGCTAATGCATCCAAAACAGATATTTCGCCGCGAGCAACTGCTAAGCAACGTTTGGGGATTTGACTTTGATGGCGATATAAGGACAGTTGACACCCACATAAAACAACTTCGAACGAAGCTTGGTGAAAATGCAAAATATATTAAAACCGTTCACCGTGTAGGATATAAATTTGGGGATTAGAATGAAAATTTCTATTAGAACAAAGATAATTTTAACATTCACAGTACTTATGGCGATTGTGCTTGCAGGTCAGCTTATATTCAATCGTTTTTTTGCCGAAGACCTCTATGTAAGCTACAAAGAGCGGAATATGAGCAGTGTTTATAGTTTGATTGAAGCTGAGTTTGACGGCGAATATGAGTCGCTTGATCTTCTCCTTGAAAGCTATGAAAATCAACATAGTATGAATATAATTATTCTATATGAAGACACACTTTTATACATGACTACAAGTAGGTTTATCAATCATCCACAAGATTTTAAATATAATTATAACTTGAATGACAATCCAGAGCCGTCTTCCGACAGACCAGGAGGTATCCCAGAAAGAGGAGTTCTAGAACTTCGAGAGACATTTGAGTATATGGGCGATGAAGTTTCTGTTCATATTAGCGTGAGCAATGCATCAATCATCGATAGTGTTTCGGTTTTTTCAAATGCAAGCCTTATGATAACTATTTCTGTATTCTTGATAGGGTTCGTTGTTTGTCTGCTTATATCAAACAGTATTACAAAACCGATAAGATCAGCCCTTGCTGTTACAAACAAGCTCGCAAAACTCGATTTCACAGATTGTGTCGATGAAAAAGTGAGCTCAACTGAACTTTCAGGTCTTGCAATCGGTATTAATGAGATGTCACAAAAACTCAAAAGCGCGACAGATGACCTCTACTCGGCAAACGAGAGGCTTCGAGCGGATATCGACTATCAAAAGAAGATTGAGGATATGCGACGAGAATTTATTGCAAATGTATCGCACGAGATGAAAACCCCTCTTGCCCTAATGCAAATCTACGCCGACAATCTAAAGAGTGATATCCCAAACATAGATAAAGACTACTACTACGACACAATTATAGAAGAAAGCCAAAACTTAAGCGATATGCTCTCTTCTCTTCTCGATATCTCTTCGATTGAAAACGGCTTAATGAAGATGAATTTGAAAGAGGGATCTTTATCCCTAGTGTGCCAAAACTTTTTACAGAAGATTGGGCCGATTTTAGAAGATTATGAGATTGTATATGATATAGCAGATGATGTTGTAGCCGTTTTTGATGAGAAATATATCGAGATGGCTATGAGGAACTATATCGTCAATGCGACTGAACACACTAAAAAAGGCGGACTTATAAAAATATCGCTTGATATAAACAAGCAATTCTCTGTTTATAACGAGGGTACTCAAATTAAAGATGAAGATTCTTTAAGGATATGGGATAGTTTTTACCGAGCGGATAAATCCCATAATAGAGATAGCAAAAATATCGGTCTTGGACTTAGCATTGTAAAGACGGTCATCGAGGGGCATGGCGGTGTTTACAAGACAGAGAATAAAGATAATGGCGTTTTATTCTCCTTTACTATTTAAAAAAATCACAGCAGTTTATAAAGAGATGCTTTTTGCATCTCTTTTTTCATTTTTAATGCCCCCTATCCTCACCATCTCTGTCCTGTGTACAAACCATCTACCACCCAAATGCATCTTACCCTCGACCTAAAGATAAAAATAGAGATTGCGAATAATGTCTACTTTTTTACACAATTATCTCACAACTCTATCAAAGGATATTCCTATACTGAAAACATCGAAAGGGGATATTAAGATGAAACTTAAGGAACTAATACTAAATAACAAGAGGAAAGTTATTGTAGCTGCGTCTCTTCTAACAGTGGCAGCAGTAGTAACAATCGGAATAACACCTGCGTTCTCTGCAGATGGTGCAAGAAGCACCACAGCGGGTAGTGGAGTAACTGCAGACGGAGCAGCTTATAAAGAAGAGGTTGTAGCAGTTGGAGATATAGTAGTTGGTACAAGTGAAATATCAACTGCTTCGATGGCAACTTACGATGTGACACTTCCCTTCGCAACAGAAGTTATCGAGTACTATGTTAAGCAAGGTGAATATGTTAATGAGGGCGATGCTCTTTTCGCTATAAACACACAAAACTACAGCGAGCTTTACGCTGAAATAAGCGACAGTCTTGAAGCCGCTCGTATATCACTCACCGCAGCACAGCTCAAAGCCGAAAGCGATAAGCTTGCAGCGGCGGCAGAGTATGATATGAATGTTATCAACGGAACACAAGCACAAAATATCTACGATCTAACAATTGAAGAGCTAAACCAAAACTTAGCTAAACTCGAAGCTGAAGTTTTAGCACTTGAGCAACAAAAGGCAGATTTAGAAGCTCAGATTGCAGCTGCAGCAGAGTCCGAGGACGACTCAACATCATCAGAAGAAACTGATAGCGAAACAGAAACAGTTGATACTAGCGAAACAGGCGATCCTGTAGCGCCGATTGATGAGGATACACCCACAACCGACAATACAGATTCCAATACGAAAACACTAGAAGATCAGCTTTCTGATGTTATAACATCACTTTCATCAAAATATAATGAGAGGGATAGCTATAAAGTAACTATAGAACAAAAGACAGAAGAGGCAAGCTCAACTTATGATAGCAACATCTCAGACTACAACAACGCATACACCGATTATGAGAATACAATCGCTACGATAAACAATACCGTTTCAACAGCACAAACGAAGGTAGTGGAACTTGAAAATGACCTTGCGGAGCTTGTTTCTGCTAATCTCTCAGGCGGAGTGTATTACGCATCGATATCCGGTTATGTTATGTCGTATACTGAAGCCGATAGGGATATAAACGCAGGTTCAACTATTCTATCAATTGCAGATAGTGCAAACATCACCGTTGCAGTTAGCATAGCGCAGGAGGATATAACCGAAATATCAATAGGTGACGATGTTAACGTTGTCTTTGATGCATACGAAGATACAACTGTTCGCGCCGTTGTAGACAGTATTGTTATGTCTCCGTCTAGCGGTATGAGCTCATCTGTAAACTATACAGTAAACATTCTCTGCGACCTATCGTCATATACCGATATGATCGTCTTTCAGGGTATGAGTGCAACATTAACTTTTGTTGAAAAACAGGTAAACGATGTTCTTATCATCTCGAATAAATGCATAACAGTAATCGATGGCAAGCAGTATGTAAAAATGCTTGATGCAAGTGGCGAGCTATACAATGTTGAGGTCACAACTGGATTCTCCGACGGTTTCGATACCGAAATAACAAGCGGACTTACACAGGGAGATGTTGTTATAATCGAGAGTGTGGTGAGCTAGTTTGCGAATTACAGAAGTACTAAAACTTGTCCTTATAAATATAAAACAAAACAAATTTAAGGTATTTTTAACTTCACTTGGAATAATAGTCGGCGCTGCTACTATCGTCATGGTAATAGCGATAGGTGAAGGCGGTAAACAGGATGTCCAAGAACAGTTTAATACATTAAACGCAGGTACAGTTACCGTAACATCTGAGATGTCGATGGGCGGCATGGGAGATATGGGCTCTATGATGGGCGGCATGGGAGATATGGGTTCTATGATGGGCAGTGGCGGTATGCCAACAGGCGGCTCATCAGTTGGTGGTCCATCAGCTGGCGGCTCATCAGCTGGCGAACGGGATAGCAGTGGTAGCAGTAGCCGCTCAACAATGGTTATGTCACTTCCAAACCTTGATAGCGAAGACCTTGAAGATATACTGTTATTTGTACCTGATTTAGAGACTGGTGCAATATCCGCAACGACAACCCAAACACTTCTCTCTGAAAATTTAGAAGAGGGGCTCAGCTACTCGGTTGTTGGAACTCAACCAGCTTATGAGCAGATTTCAAACCTTTCCTTAGCGGTCGGAAGTTTTATAACTGATACGGATATTGAAAACGAGAGCAGAGTTGTCATACTCGGCTACGATGTTGCAATGGAGATGTTTGGTTCGGCGATGGCGGCATACGATGAAAAGGTTGAGATAGATGGCAGATTATATGTTGTGAACGGTATATTAAACCAGATGGGTACTGTTGTTTCAGGAATTAATCCCGACACAAGTGTATTTATGCCATATTCAACAGCAGATAAATACCTCTTCTCAACCGATACATCAACACAAATCTCGCTTCTTGCAAGCGATGTTGACAGTGTGCCCGAAGTTATCGAGAATACAAGCCTTGTCCTGTCCCAGTCGAACACAGGACTTAGCTATAATATAGAAGATGCAGGCGCTACAATGGATGCAGCTATGCAATCGGCAAACACCTTGTCGCTTCTTCTGTTGGCAGTTGCAATAATCGTATTCGTAGTTGGCGGCATTGGAATTATGAACGTCCTCTTTGTATCGGTCAAAGAGAGAACGAGAGAGATTGGAGTGCTAAAGGCTCTCGGAACAAAAAAGACCGATATACTAATGCTATTTTTAGTTGAAGCTGCAACTATTGGATTTATCGGAGGAGTTATTGGAGTTCTTCTAAGCTTTGCAATAACCCCGCTTATGGAGTATGTAGATATCACAGCAATACTCACAGCCGAGAGTTTTCTACTTGCATTTACATTTGCAATTGTAACAGCTGCAGTTTTTGGCTTTTATCCTGCATTTAAAGCTTCAAACCTCATCCCAATTGAAGCGTTAAACAACGAATAAGGAGATATATTTATGAAAAAGTTTATAAGCTTTGTTTTAATTATGATTTTAGCACTAACTCTTATCGGGTGTGGTGCAGAGGCAAATGATGACCTTGATAGTTTGGGCAACCAACAAGGTGGCGATATGAGCGGTGATCAAACAGAATTACCAGATGGCGCAATTAGATACGTAGCGCTCGTTACCGATATAGTTGGAAACTATTTAACAGTCCAGCTCGGAGAGATGCAAGGTGGCATGAGCGGTGGAATGCCGGAAGGTAGTTTTGAAGGTGGCGAAAGACCTGAGGGTACTGAAATGCCAGAAGGCGGTTTTGAAGGTGGCGAGATGCCAGAAGGTTTTGAGAGAGGCGAAGGTGGCGAGAGACCTGAGGGTACCGAAATGCCAGAAGGTGATTTTGAAGGCGGCGAAATGCCAGAAGGCGGCATGAGGGGCGAGAGTGGAGAGTTTGGTGGTATGTCGCTTGAGGGGACAGATTACAGTGAACTTATTGAGCTTACTGATGAAATAATGGAATTTAATATTGCAGTTGGTGTGCCTGTTAACATGTACGGCAGTGAGATGAGCTTCTCACAAATTACCGAGGGAATGTACCTTACAATAACAACCGATGAGAGCGGAACTGTCCTTTCAGTGGACCTATTGGGGTAGGATATGATTGAAATTAAAAATGTCACAAAAAAATACGACAGTGCAGGCAGTGAGCTTTTAGCTCTAAACTCTGTCTCTCTAAAGATTGAGGAGGGTGAGTTTGTAGCAATACTAGGTCCGTCAGGTAGCGGTAAATCAACTCTTATGAACATCATAGGCTGTATGGATTTGTGCACAGATGGCGAATACTACCTTGACGGTGTTTCCGTTCATGATAAGAAGGGTGAGCATCTAACGAAGATTAGAAACGAAAAAATCGGATTTATCTTCCAGCGATACCAGCTTATCCCAACATATAAAGCTATTCAAAATATAGTTATGCCACTACTCGCAAGAGGTGTTTCAACAAAAGAGGCAAAAGAGATAGCAAAGCCAACAATAGAACTTTTAGGCCTTACAGATAGAGTTACCCACCGTCCCTCAGAACTTTCAGGAGGGCAGCAACAGAGGGTCGCCATTGCAAGAGCACTAGTGACAAACCCGAAAATTCTTCTTGCCGATGAGCCAACAGGAGCTCTTGACCAAAAAACAGGAGCTGAGGTTATGGAGCTTTTTAAAAAGCTCCACGAAATGGGAAACACTATTGTAATGATTACCCATGATGAAAATATAGCAAAACAGGCAAAAAGAATTGTACGGATTGTTGATGGCGAGATATCTTAAGCTATAATTTAAAAATCTTTTTATAAAAATCGCTTTAAAAAAACTCGTTATCTTCTGCTAAAATTCAAGTCTATCTCTTCAAAAGCAGAGCTTGAAAATCGCTGTGTAACAAAATATTTTTACCGTATTTTGTTATAATTACTATAAATTATACAAATAGTAATTAACAGGGCAAGCAATCTCAAATTTCCCAAGTAAGTTACTACAGCCCTTTTTGAGTGATAATGCGATAAGCTCAGAAAAAATAAGTTTTCACTTAGATTTTAATATCTTTCACCCTGTTCTTTTTTTAAATCGCTTGAATTAAATTTTTATACAAACAAAAAGCCGATACCCATTTGTCAGTTTAATCTGTCTATTGGGTTTCGGCTTTATATTTTTTCAAAATCTCAAGCTGTTATCGACTTTTTTCATTTTATCTGCTAATATAGTAATCAATAGATATTTTAATCCGAAAAGCGACTATATCGCAGTGATACTCTGTTAAAGCTTGGTGTTTTATTTGAAATATTATTGATGTGGAGGATTTTTCGTGAAGAAGTTAATTATATTAGTATTTGTGCTAATTTTTATCTGCGGCTGTAATCATTCCAAAACTCCAATAAACGAGGTTCGCGAATCAAACAGCACATCGAGTGATAGTGTTAATGCAGCGGAGGATACAACGATGAAAGATTTTAGATTTATCTACCACAATCCAATGGCAGGCTCGTATACTGTTGAAGTAAGAGAAAAAGACGGCGAAGTTCATTTTAAATTTGAAACATATTTCGACTATTCAGAAGATGCGCAAAATGTCCATTTCGAGATAGAAAAAATAGTGGATAGCTTTATTTTTCAAGAGATAGCGGCAATCTGCGAAAAACACGATGTCTACTCATGGGACGGGTATTCATCGTCTGCTTTTGAAGGCGCTACCGATACCGAGAGCACCTCGCTTTATATTGAGTTTCATTCGGATGATACCATTTCAGCTAGTGCAGGCGGTGCTTTCCCTGTAAATTACGACGAGTTTTACGATGATATACATGAGTATACTCTTTTAGTTGCAAAAGCAAATAATCCATAGATAAATTTTAAAAGAAGGTATCAGGATGAACAAACACAGTATTTATTCCTTTAAATGGAATGAGATGCGCAAACTATATAATGCAAAAGTCCTGCGCAAAAGCAGAACTAAAGATGAAGTTGATGAGATAATCTGCTGGCTTACAGGGTATTCGATAGAAGAAGTTGATTCACTCTTAGATGATGTAGATATTAAGAGGTTTTTTGAAAACGCACCGAGACTAAATCCAAATAGAGTTGCAATAAAAGGCTCTGTTTGTGGTGTGAAAATAGAAGAGATTGAAGAGCCGCTTATGAAAGAGATCCGATACCTTGACAAGCTAATTGATGAGCTTGCAAAAGGCAAGAAAATAGAGAAAATTTTAAGGAAATAGTGAAACCTATGATTATAAGAAATGAAAAGCCAGAAGATTACAGAGCAGTTGAAGAACTAACAAGAGATGCCTTTTGGAACCATCAAGTGCCTGGTTGCAATGAGCATTATATTGTAAATCAAATGAGGTCGCATGAGGATTTTTTGCCAAAACTCGCTTTTGTATTGGAAGTTGACGGCAAAATAGTTGCTAATGTGATGTATGTTAAAACAAAGCTAATAGATGAGCAAGGCAGTGAAAAGGATATTCTATCTTTTGGCCCTATCAGCGTACACCCCGATTACCAGCGAAACGGATACGGCAGAAAAATACTCGAGCACTCTTTTAAAAAGGCAGAAGAGCAGGGCTTTGATACCGTTGTTATTTTAGGTTCACCGCACAATTATATCTGCTACGGATTTAAGAACGCCATCCGCTATAATGTGAGCTTTCCAGACGGCTCTATCCCAACCGCTCTACTTGTTAAAGAGCTTGTACCAAATGTATTAGCCGGCAAAAAATGGACATTCCACGAAAGCATGGCTCACCATATTGACGAGAGCAAGTTTCATGAGTATGACAGCGGATTTAAACCACTAAAAAAAGAGTATAGGCCATCACAAGAGCTTTTCTACACACTTGTACGCTCCTTTGTGAAAACAGATACCACAGAAGAATAACATCGAGGAGATATTATGGAAAAATTTATAGTTTTGTTTGAAGTAACACCAACCGATGAGGGAATGAAAAAGTATCTAGAGCTTGCGGCTATGCTAAAACAAAGCCTGAGCGACGCTAAAGGATTTATTCGCGCCGAGAGATTTGCAAGTCTAAACGAAGAGGGTAAACTACTTTCTATGAATGTTTGGGAAAGCGAAGAGGCAATAGAGCAGTGGCGAAACAATATAGATCATAGGATGAGCCAAGCAGAGGGGAAAAACAAGCTTTTTAAAAGCTACAACATAACCGTTTGCAAGACACTGCGTGAATATAGCGATACTAAGCGAGATGATGCACCGAGCGACTCTAACGATTATCTGCTATGATAATTAGTGCAACAAGGCGCACCGATATCCCCTCATTTTATGGCGAATGGTTTGTTAATCGTTTAAAGGAAGGGTATCTGCTTGTTCAAAATCCATACAATAATAACCGCTACTCAAAAGTATATCTTAGCTCTTGTGATGTGGATATCATCGTATTCTGGACAAAAAATCCCATACCTTTTTTAAAGTATCTACCCCTGATTGACAGCATGGGTTACAGCTATTATTTCGAGTTTACCCTAACGCCTTATGGCAAGGAGACTGAGCGAAATTTACCAGACAAAGAACTGCTACTCGATACATTTGTATCCCTTTCAAAAACTCTTGGCAGCCATCGCATGGTCTGGCGGTATGACCCTATAATTATCGATAATGTTTACACCATAGACTACCATGCAGAGCGGTTTTCATACATGGCAAACCGCCTAAAAAACAGCATCGAGCGCTGTGTTATAAGCTTTGTGGATAACTATAAAAATGTCACATCGAGAATAGGCAGAGATCCAGCTTATCTTATGAACTTGCAGAGCATCGAGAAACTCGCTATGATTTTTGCAGATATTGCAAAGGAAAATGGATTTAAGATTTACACCTGTGCTGAGAAAATCGACCTTGAAAAATACGGCATTATGCATGGCGCTTGCATTGATAAAAGCATTATCGAGAAGATATTAGGGTGTAGCATCTCCGAAATTAAAGACAAAAACCAACGTCCAGACTGCTTGTGTCTTAGTAGTATTGATATTGGTCGGTATAACTGCTGCGGCAACGGATGTAGCTACTGTTATGCGCTACAAAGCGAAAAGACAGCAGCCGTGAATATGAAAAACCACAATCCACTCTCACCTCTACTAATTGGAGAGGTAAATAGCGGCGCTATTATAACCCCACGAAAACGTGATAGCATTGTGATAAACCAGTTATCGTTATTTTAGAATACTTACTACAAAATAAAAAAGACCTCATCTCCATTTTGGAGGTGAGGTCTTTTGCGTGAAAACTTATTGTAAATGATAGTTTCTTATTCGTCTTTTATATTGGCTGATGCCATAAATATTGAAATCATCTTCACAAGATACTGAATTGTATTGATTTCTTTTTCGCTCCAAACTCTGTTTTTACTATTATCATCTACCCCAAACACAAGTCCTGTATTTCTCTTGCCTTTTACTCGTGCCATTAGGTAAGATTTTGAGAAATCGAAATCAATTGCATCTGATTTAGCATCTAAATTCTCACTACTCAGATGGTTGTTGTAGATAATACCTTCAGTTTCAAGCACTTTAAAATGGCTTTTAAGGCTTTCAATATAAACATTTTGGTGCTCATCAATCTTCGGCGACACACCTTCTGCAGTCCACTCATACGAAATGCTATAGCTTTTGCCATTGTCGAGCGTTTGAGCTACATAACAACGGTTTGCATTCATCTGCATACCCACTAATTTAAGGACAACATTCATCGATTCAGAAACGCTATCCGCCTGATACATCACATCAAAAGCTGTAGAGGTAATAGATGAATCGTAAAATGTGCTTCCGCTCTTATTTGTATTGTCAACAGCAGTAAGCTTTTTTGTATCTGTTTCTGCAAGCTCGTCTGAATAAATAGTATACCTATCTTTACCTGAAGCTTTTGAGTTGTACAATGCTTTATCGGCGCATTTATAAAGACCCTCGTAATCTTTTGCGTGTTGTGGGTATAGCGAAACGCCGATACTTCCAGAAACTTTATGCTCGTTATTCTTGCCGGCATAACTGCTTTTGAATGCCTCAGCTATAGCTTTTGCCTTACTTTTTATAACTCTTTCATCTGAAATATCTTTGACGAATACCAGAAATTCATCTCCGCCAATTCGGCCGATGATATCAGCACCTCTGAAATTTGCATGGAGATTTTTCGCAATATCACATAGCACAATATCGCCAAAATAGTGTCCAAGCTCGTCGTTTACCGACTTGAAATCATCGACATCTATTATAAATAGAGCGTGAAAAGATTTAGGTGAATTTTCAATAATATCTCGAACGCTATTTTCAGTTGTAATTTTGTTTAGACAATTTGTCAAAAGGTCGGTTTTCGATAGAACTTCAAGTCTCTTTTGCTTATCTATATCAAATGTTTTGCCAACTGAAAACAAAGGTTTACCATGTTTATCAAACATCGTTTTATAGATAATCTTATAGAATCTCGAACTGCCACTTGGCTGCACAAATCGAACTTCTACCGGCTCAACCACACCATTTCTCAAGTTTTCATCAAACTTTAAGAATGTATCTAAGTCATCAGGGTACACCATGCCACTAGATACAACGTAGTCTGGAAAAGCCTGTTTTTCAGCAGAAAGACCGAGTATCTCCCGACCTTTACCGTAAAACTGTATCGTCGACAGCTTAACATCATAAACCCAAAACCACTCATCAGTGAGCTCCGCTACTGTATTAAAAAGGTCTTTATAGGTCATTCGATTGTAATAGTAGCCATCAAACTCTGTTTCTACTTCATCTGAAACAAGATGTGGACGCAGATCTTGCATGGTGCTCACAAGCATTCTATCGCCATTTTCATCAATAGCATTCAGCCTATAAATGCTTATATATAGCGGTAGCTCTTCATCGTCTGCATTAATATCCATCCAGTTGAAATGAGCTTCTCCATCATGAAGAGCCTGCAAAACATGGTCTCGAAACGACAATTTCGAATTTTTGCCGTCTGGTTGATTTTCAGGCGTTAATTCGTAAAATCTTTCCATATACTCATTCTTTGTTTTGCACCCATATAAATCGACGGTATATGAGTTGCAATAGATACTATCTGCCTTTTCATTTAGCATGTTAATACAGATAGGTATCCCGTCCATCGCCTCCATAAACTGTTCTAACTTAAACCCTATTTCCTCTTTATTCATTTTATCAAACATCGCATACCCCACATAATCCCATTTTGCTTTTAGTTACTAAGTTTTATCTTGTTGCTTTTTTAGTTTACCCCTATTTCATAAACAGATTACCACAATTTTTAAAACAATTCCTCAAGAGGCGGTGTTAAAACCTGTGTTAAAATATCTGTTTTAAGACATGAATGATATAAATCGTATCTAAATTCATTGAGAATATTATCTATCTTTTCAAACAACCGCTCATCTTCAAAGACATGACTAGTAACCTCTGGAGAATACCTTGTGCCAATTTGTGACATCATATCTTCTTTCATATCATTTAAAGACTTCTCAACAGCATAGCTCCTACCAACGCTATCTGTCGCTGCATCAATTGAATCGGCAACTGTTATGATATCAATAATCGCCTTTACCGGGCTTTTCAAATTATCAAACTCATCTGGATATCCAAACTTCCCATTGAAGCTTTTATGGTGGCCAAACGCAACATCTGATAGGTGGGTTAGTAAAACTGATACATCTGCATTTCTAACTAAAACCGCGTCCTCTACAAATTTATATAAATGTTGGTCTTTGTCCATATCTGTATCATAATTTGGCGCCTGACGAATAAACGCTTCGGCTTTTGATGAATGTTGTTTAATCATCTCAAATTCATGGTCATTCAGTCTCCTTACATAAAACGATACCATGTGCGAATAAACAAGCTTCCCAATATCATGTACAAGCCCTGAATACCATACAAATGTTAATATCTCATCTCGCTTTGCTAATACATCTTCCACTGAATTTACATTTGGAAGCGACAAAAAGCTTTCAGGCGCAAACTTTATAAGGAAGTCTGTTATCGTACAGGATATTTTAGCCACCATAACCGAGTGGACAAAAGTCGGTACATGCCGAAATACAGTTAGTTTTAATAGAAGTTTTAGATAAGTTACATCATCAAATGCATTAAAGCTACCAATAGCAAAGTTTGATAGCATCGTTGTAACTCTAGAGCTTGAAATGTTATCCGGTATCTTCTCAACATAACTAAACACGCCGTCTTCAATCTCTTTTGTTATCCGATTTCTATCTTCTTCTGAGAAATCACTCGGCGGAAATAAATGCAAATAGACCAAAAACAAACTTCCGACATGTAGCTTTTTATAAAGGTCATCATAGCTATAGTCATCATCTGCCTGGCTATGCATTTCATATAATTTTTCAAGCAGTTTTTCACAGCTTATAATTCCATTGTGAAACTTTGCTGCATTATAGTAGTATATATTTTTAACCTGGACTGATGTGTAATCGTTCGTCTCAACCAACTCATCCAAACGATTAGCTTCATAAAGTGCCGTAGCCGCCTCGAGCAACCTCTTTTTATACTCATCTTGAACAGCATCTCTTCGAGCAGATCTTAATGCTGTAATCGTAGAAGAACATAGATTTTCTTGCAAATTTTGGTAGTATGCCTTTAGAGGAAAATCAGGGTCTACCCGTGCTACAGTATTCTCCCAAAAATCAAGAGCTTTATCGTACCGCTTATATATCTCGACAATATCAAAATTTGGTACACTAATATAAGAGTTTCCATAAGCTCTAGCTATAAGATTTCTAGTTTCTGCATCAAACTGCTCATATCTATCACTATAAGCAATTACATTATCAAAACATTCAGACATTTCGCCCTTAAACAAAAATGTATCGAGATAAAATAGCGCAAGCCCTTTATAGAACATATTGCGAATATACATCTCATCATCGCCAATGCTCTTTGCATATATCGTTAGAGCATCTCTCACCTGATAACATAGTCCTGTATCTATACTCTCACGGTATCCGGAAAGTTTTTTTGCAAACTCCTCAAGCTCCTCTGCGTTCTTTTTTGTCATTTCGCAGGGATTTTTAATTAATGGAGTTATAACTTCATCTATTAAATTGTTCGTTTCATTGATAATAGCTCGAATTTCTATGTTACGTTTTGAGAGTGTTTCTTTTACATCACTTCGGTGTAACTTTTTTCCACCTGTGAACTGACTGGATGCAAGTTCAACAAAATGCAATTCATTCTCTATTATCTTTTCAAGCACTTTTTTCATATTGTCATCCTTTTCACGCTTTCAGTTACATTTTAACACAAATTTTAAATTATTAAAACAACTTATTAGCAATATTTCAGAATAGGCATATTAATTTTGTGATAGGATATAATCTAAGATTATTTCTCTTATTTCCTTTAAAGTGCCTTCTTTTAGAGGTGAGTTCAGATTTAGTGTATCTATTAGGTCTACAAAAGTTTTTTCACTGCCATATTCTAGCATCTTAAAATAGCATTTGAAAGCTTTGTCTTTGTCTTTTGTGAAGATGGAAAAAATCTGAAGTGCTATAACCTCAGCTAAGCCGTATTCAATATAGTAAAATGGGGATTTATAAATATGAACCTGCCGCTGCCAACCAGCTCCACTCCCATAAAAAGGCAGGTCATCATAATCGATATGCGGACGATAGATGCTATCGAGCTTTAACCAAAGCTCATCACGCATACTCGCAGTCATATCCGGATTTTTATAAATCTGCTCTTGAAATTCATCAACCTGACAAGAATAGGCTATCAGAAAAAGCGCATCTTCAGCATGTGAGATTGCGTATTTTTTTGCATCTTGTCCAAAAAACAGCGGATACCATGGAGTTGCCAAAAACTCCATTGCCATCGAGTGACTCTCTGAAACCTCCATCGAACTCATAGCATATTGTTTCTTCTCTTTTTGCAAAGAAATATACCTTGCAAGGGCATGTCCAAACTCATGTGTTAGAAGGTAGACATCTGTTGATGTACCGTTGAGGTTTGCAAAGACAAAAGGATAGCTATATTTTGCAAAAAACGAACAAAAACCGCCAGGCAACTTACCTTTTTTTGCATATAAATCAAAAAGCTCGTTGTCAACCATCATATTTATAAAGCTTCTTGTCTTTTCAGACATCTCTTCAAACATAGCTTTTGTAGCCAAAACAAGCTCTTCTCCCGAAACTTGAAGCTTTGCCGCACCCTCTTTAAACGGGAGGGTTTGATCGTGAAAATAGTAGTTATCAAGGCCTATTCTCTCTTTGCGTCTTCTTGCTATCTCAGTTGTTATCGGGACAATATCCTCTAAAACTTGCGCCTTAAATACAGCTACCTCCTTATCGGTGTAGCAGTTGCGTCGCACCCTCAAATACCCAAGCTCTACAAAACTATCAAACCCCAGTTTTTTTGCCTGTCGTGTTCTGTTTTTCACAAGCCTATCAAAAATATCATCAAGCTTATCTTTCACATTTTTATAGCACTCACTCTCAGCTATGAATGCCGCTTTGCGCACCTCTCGCTCGGTACTCTCTTTATATGGCGCTAGCATAGTTAGCGGGATTTCTTCACCGTTAAAGTTTACAGTTAATCGAGAAATAGTCTCGTTATACTCTAAAACAAGCCGACTCTCTTCTGCAATATCTTCGATAGTTTCTGCGATTATAATATTTTTTGAGAGTTCAAGGTTTTTTACAGTTACGCTACCAATCATCTCTTCGAGCTCATCTATAAATTCACTATCTAAAATAAGCTCTGATAGAATATCATACTTTTTATTGAGTGCACCAGACTGCTTTGATATATACCTTGTCTCTTCGCGGTAGTAATCGTCTGAGGTATTTAAAAAATATCTTATTCTTGCGAGATTTGCTTCACTCGTTAAATCATCATACATATCCTCAACTCTTGCAAAAACCGCAAACTGCTCCGATGCCGAGCTCGCCGCTTTGAAATCTAGAAGCGCTTTATCCATAAACTTGTGAAGTTTTTCATAATCCGGTCTTTTATATGGTAAATCTTTAAACTTCATAATCTAATCTCCTTATCTTCAATTATAAACCGAACAGCTTTGCTATAAATACTAGCAGTCCGATAAGTAGAAGCAATATCGGCATAAACACTATAAATGCAGCTATTACCATAGCTTTAAAATCGTTCTTTTCAAGCTCTAGCGAGTCAAAGTGTTTATCAAGCTCTTCTTTGCTTTTTTCTTTAAATAAATCAGGCTTTAATTTTTTAAACAAACCTATATCCTCTTCTTCTTATTTATCGTTTATAATCGGATTGTGACAGGCGACAAAATGGTCGTTTTCCATCTTAGTTAGTTGCGGTTTGCTATTCATGCATATATCAGTTTTATAGCTACAACGGTTATAGAACTTGCATCCAGTAAAGCTTTCAGCGGGATTTTGCATATCTCCATTTATAGGTGCTTTAATTTCTTTTTTCACATCAATATCAGGTATCGCTAAGAGAAGTGCCTGGGTATATGGGTGGAGCGGGTTTGTGAATAGATCATCTGTAATAGCAAGCTCAACTATCTCACCGAGATACATAACAGCAATCCTATCCGAAATAAACCGAACAACACTCAAATCATGCGATATAAAGAGATAGGTCAAGTTATTTTCCTCTTTGAGGTCGAGCAGTAGATTTATAATCTGCGACTGAATTGAAACGTCAAGGGTCGATACTATTTCATCGCATACCACAAACCGAGGATTTAGCGCAAGGGCACGTGCTATGCATATCCTCTGGCGCTGTCCGCCTGAAAATTGGTGTGGATATCTGTGGAGCATATATGGTTGCAGTCCACAGCTCTCCATAATTTCTAGTATATACCGCTCAAGCTCTTTGTCGCCTCTCTTAAACATTTTGTGAGCAACTATACCCTCTGCTATCATCTGGCCTACGGTGAGTTTTGGATTTAGCGAGGAATATGGGTCTTGAAAAATTATCTGCAGTTCACGACGAAGCTTTCGCATCTCTTCTGCCTTTAGTGAATGGAGCGACTTATCGTTATACAAAACCTCGCCCGCAGTTTTATTCTGCAGATTAAGTATCGCTCGACCAAGTGTCGATTTGCCACAACCTGATTCACCGACAAGACCTAGCGTTTCATTCTCATAAATATCAACCGAGGCACCATCTACCGCGCGAAGGTGTTTTTTCTCGCCTAAAAAATCAAGGCTCTTTTTTATCTGAAAATGGACGGCAAGATCTGTAATTTTCATCAAAACTCTTTTATCTGTCATCATCGCACCTCTTTATGTCAGGATAAAAGCACTTAATTTTATGGTTTTTTGAAATTTCAATAATCGGTGGCTCTTCGCTTTTGCAACGGCTATCTGCAAAGTCGCATCGTGGCGCAAACTTGCAACCAACAGGCAGTTCTAGAGGGTGCGGAACCGACCCTTTTATTGCGCGCAATCTTTTATCTTTATTTCCATATAGTCTTGGGATACTTGTAAGGAGCGCTTTTGTATATGGGTGCGAGTATTTTCCATCGCCAAATATCGTATCGGCTAAAGCCTGCTCGACAAGCTGGCCACAGTATAAAACTGCGACCTCATCGGCTATTTGACGGATAATTGAAAGATCGTGTGTTATAAACATTATCGCCATCTTCCGCTCTCTTGAAAGCTCTCTGAATAGTGCTAATATCGAAGCACCAATCGTAACATCAAGTGCTGTTGTCGGCTCATCTGCGATAAGCAGTTTCGGATTACATGCAAGCGCTATCGCTATCATCACCCTCTGCCTCATACCACCTGAAAGCTGATGCGGATATCTTTTTGCAATTAGCTCAGGATTTGTTATTTTAACTGCTTCTAGAAGTTTAATCGCTTCAGCTCTCGCATCTTTTTTTGTAAAACCACGGTGGATAACAAGACTTTCCGCTATCTGCCCTTCGATTGTATAAACGGGGTTTAAGCTTGTCATTGGCTCTTGAAAAATCATTGAAATTTCATTTCCTCGTATTGCACGAAGTTCCTTTTCGGAAATACTGCTTATATCTCGACCACCAAAAATTATCTCACCGCTCACAATCTTCTGATTCTTTTCAAATAACTTTAGAACACTCATCGCGGTTTGGCTTTTTCCAGATCCCGACTCTCCGATAACACCAAGAGTTTGTCCTTCTTTTACCGAGAGAGAAACGCCATTTACAGCTTTAATAGTCCCCTCTCTCATCTCAAAGTAGGTGTGCAGATCTTTTATTTCAAGTATATTCATAAAAATCCGCCTACCCTTCTGCTCGAGGATCTGTCGCTTCTCGCAGCGCATCCCCAATTAGATTTACAGATAATGCCGCAAAGATTACGAATAATGCTGGAATAAGCCAGCGCCACCAGTAAAACTGAATTACCGCAACCTCTTGCGCACTGTTTAACATATTTCCCCATGTCGGAGTGGGCTCTGCTACACCAAATCCGATAAATGAAAGCGCCGCTTCTGATAATAACGAGGATGCATACCCAAGCGTTACATTGACAATAACAATGTTTAGAACATTTGGGAAAATATGTCGCCACATTATCGTTTTGCTTCGAAGACCAAGCGCTTTTGCCGCAAGGACAAAATCTCGCTCTCTCTCAAGGAGAATCTGCGCTCTAATAAGTCTTGCAAGCGACATCCAACCGAGAAGTCCAAGTATCGCCATTATCATATATATTCTTTGCGATTCACTTATAAACGCCGAGACCGAATAAGATAGCGTTATTGCTATTGGGAAAAATGGAATTGCCGAGAAAACATCTGTTATTCTCATAAGAAGTTGGTCGATAATCCCTCCGAAATACCCTGAAACAATTCCGACAAACAGCGCAATTACAGTTGAAATCAAAACCGCAATCGCTCCAACTGTTAGCGAAACTCTACCGCCATGAACTATTCTTGTGAAAATATCTCTGCCATATTGATCGGTGCCAAAAAGATATCCATCGTTTCCAAAAGCCTCAATATCGCCTGTTTTTTGGATAGCGTAGAACTGAAAATAGTCAGCATAAAGCTTTGTTGTGTCGCTTCCACTTGGTATATTCAGCTGGTTTAAATCATTATTCCCCCACCCAGCTATCTCTCCATTTTCACCTATTAAAAACAAGTTTCTAAAACCCGCCGCAATAGATGCTACCTTAAAATCAACCTCTGGCATATTTAAAAGGCCATCTTGCGCACTGCCCCAACTATAAACATTTCCATCGCTATCGAGCGCTAAAACATTTCTGTTAGAAGCTTCAATATCAACAATCGAAACTTCACCATCTAAAAGCTTCTGCGGAACTTGCATTGCAAACTCAGTGCCCTGGTCTCCAATAACCGCAACGGTGCCATCATCGAGAAGTAGCGCTATATTATTATCGGCGGCAGCAAAATCGACTATATGTCCGTTTACTTTATATGAAATAAGCATAGTGTTTGTCGCGGCAATGCTCCCCCAGATAAAAAGTTCGCCCTCAGAGGATAGCAGAGCGGTATACTGAGATAAAGCATCCACTTTAACTATCGAAACTCCATCTTTTGAAAAGCTGTCTATAACCTCCTGTGGGATATCTGTCTGTCCGTTGCCATTATATCCAAAGCTATAGAAATTCCCATCGATGTCCGCTGCGAAAACATGGTTTCCACCACAGGCAATCTCGATGATCTGCGCATTTAAAACCTCTTCTGGAACATCGAATATATAACTTGATACATTCGCCTGATTTTTATTAGGCTCTGTTCCCCATATATAAAATTCACCAGACTCTGTTATAGCTGCCGAGAACGAAATCCCTGATGAAATCTTTACAATATCTTGCCCCTGCAGCTCATTTGGGTAGTTTAGGTAGTTTGTTCCAGGCCTTAGGTTTGCATGGGATAGCTCGGTATAGTTTTCATTGATAGGGAGAAGGGCAGAACCTAAAAAAGACAATGTGAAAATAAAAACGAAACCAACTATTCCTATAATAGCAAGTTTGTTTCGCATCATTCTTTTCACGATTGTGAAAAAAGGTGTTTCTATATGTTCTGATAGTTCTATCTTCTCTTTTTTTGGGAATAGCAAACGACTGAGATTGAACTTAGAACATCTATCTGTCTCGCCTCGTTTTTTCATAAGCTTCCTCTATCATTTAAGTTTTATTCGCGGGTCAACTGCCGCATAGACAATATCAGCTACAACCACTGCAACTAGCGAGATCATTGCATAGAAGAGGTTGAGCGTTGCCACTAGCTGATTATCTCTATTTAAGACTCCTTCGATAATTAGTTTGCCAATTCCATTGTAGCCGAATATACTCTCGATAATTGCAGAACCTGCAAAAAGAGAGAAAAGAGTTCCTACTATTATATAAGATACCGGTATCATCGCATTGCGAAGCGCATGGCAATAGATAACAACCTTTTCAGATAACCCCTTCGCCCTTGCAGTTCTTATATAGTCTTTGCTTATCGCATCGATCATCGCATTGCGAATATACCGCACCGCACCAGCAAGGCTTACAATTGTAAGTGTTATCGTTGGCAAAATAAGCACACGCACCCACTCGATAAAAAGGTCCCATCCACTTAGTATCGTTGCATTTGGCATTCCTCCAAGTGGGAGCCAACCTAGCGATATTGAAAAGATATAGATGAGAATTATCCCTAGAAAAAATGAAGGTGTTGAATATGTAATAAGCGAGAAAACCTGCCAACCGTTATCAAACGGAGACAGGCGTTTCGTTGCACATTTTATTCCAACTGGAATCGCTATTAAAAGGTATAGGAAATTTACCCCTATGTTTAGTATGAGAGTGTTCCTCATAGGTTCTGCTATGACCTGTGAAACAGGACGATTTTCGATATTTGAATAGCCAAAATCTCCGCTAAATACACCTGAAACCCAAGCGAAATACTGTGTTACAATATCCTTATCAAGTCCTAGTCTTTCGTGCATTGCCTGATATGATAGTTCATACTGTTCAGGTGTTAAGTCCGGAGGGAGCATAAGATCAACAGGGTCGCCTGGCATTATCTTTACCGTTGCAAAAATAATAACAGAAACTAAAAAGGCGACCGGAATTAAAATTAATATTCTTTTAAGTAAATACCTTAGCAAAATACCACCCCATATCAAATATTACTTTTCGCTTTTGCTAATCTCGCAGATTATATTCTCATATCCAGCAAATGGGGTTGTTTCATAATTATCAACAAAAACATGTGCCATATCGTAATACTCATTTGAATATAGAGGAACTTGTGGCATAAGTTCATTAAATCGAACTTGATATGCAAGCCAAGCATCGAGATAACCCTCTTTATCATCGGGATCGGTTGAGCGCATCTCTATTATAAGCTCGTCGAGTATCTCATCGCTAAGCTGCGGTTTATTTATACTTGTTCCTAAAAAGTCTGAATGCCATGTGTAGTATCTATCAAATACCGATGAAAAGTTTGTAGCTAGGTTGAATGTATCGTAAATTCTATCATCACCTAGTTTATATGCGTCATAATAGTTTGTCAAAACAGCGCTCCACTCACCCTTATCAAGATTAAAATCAATTCCTGCAAGCGGCGCATTAGCTGAATACTGTATCTCAATTATATCGGTTAGAACATTGTCCTGTCCTAAATGGTTAATTGTGAGGGTTTCTCCTGCGGCATTATGTCTTATATAACTTCCATCTTCCGTTGCTTTTGTTCTATCAAACGGCGTTGTGCCATCCGCTTCATATATCCATTCAGACTCATCAAGGTAGTCGTTTGCTACATCTATATTGAAAGAGATAGGTTTTATCTCAGCTTGAAGGTCAGCTCCAGCCTCTTCATACATCCACTGTCCAATACCATACTCTCCATCGACAGCATTTCCATATCCTGAAAGGACATACTCAACAACTGCGTTTCTATCAATCAGCGAGGCTAGCGCCCAACGAACGTTGACATCGGCAGTCGGTCCCATATCGCACATCATAGCAAGGAAGCCATATCCCGATCGCAGATATGAGCTATATCCTGCGGAATCCGCAGCCTTCACAGCCTCTATCTTTTCGCCTTCAACAACCCCTTCAACAATGTCAACCTGTCCGCTGATAACCCATTCAACATCTGTTTCTATCGGCACTGCTTTTTGGATAACATATTTAAACTCAGGTTTATTTCCATTTATATCGCCCTTAAAGTACTCGTTGAGTTCTAGTGTGAGCGTTTGATTATCATACGAAACAAAGCTATAAGGCCCACAAGTTACTGTTGGTGCATAGCGCTCACCCTCGGCAATTCTTTTACAGTTCGATAAAAGGTCGCCTTCTGAGAATGCAAGATAGCTGCCATTTTCATCACTCTCTATTGTTGCATTTTGAATATATGTATTAAAATGGATAGGTCCTGTCATAACATGAACAGTTTCCCAATAGTATGGAAGATTTTCAGCAGCTATCGTCACCGAAAACTGAAGATCACTAATAAGCGAAACACCGCTAAAGATATCTGTTTCACCATTTTTATAGGCAGTGTATCCCACTAGTCCATCGGCTCCAGTTGAAGATGCTCCAGCTTCTGTCCACTGTGGAGATGCATACCATAATATGGAAGCAACATAATCTTCTGCGGTTATTGGGTCACCGTTGTTCCAAAAGATATCGTCATGAAGTGTAAATGTATATGTTTTATTTCCATCGTCATCGGTATTCGTGCTTACATCTTCCACTACTACCGTATTGAGTATAACCTCGCCACTTGGATCGATTTCGTATGTGCTCATATATCCGCCTGTTAGAACTTTTACCGAATAGTCGTAAGCATTGTTTCCAAACCCACTAATAAAGTCTCCAGACATCTCTTGTGTGCCAACCATTAAGGTATCGAGCGGCACTTCTGAGGTGAACATCGCAGCCGGACTCTCACTCGATGCACTATCATCTGATGAAGAGTTACTACCGCCACCACATGCTGTTAAGGAAAAAATCATCAACGCAGAAATAAGTGTTAAAGAAAGCGCTTTTTTCATAAATTTTACCCCCAATTTATTATACATTTTCATTCTATCATAGATAAAGATTGTTGTAAACGCTTTTATCAAACTCTATTGTAAAGCTTTAATTTACAATCGCTAAAGCAAAAACCCCCTTTGAATTAGCAGCTGTAAAAGATACCTGCCACAAAAAACAAAGGGAGTAATCAATATTTAAATATTACAATAGATTTATGCAAATCTAATTTGCTTTCTTACTTATATAATGCATCGCCATGCTAGCGGCAAGGGCACCATCTGATGCCGCAGTTATAACCTGACGCAGCTTTGAGTTTCGCACATCTCCTGCGGCAAAAACCCCTTCAAGGCTTGTGTTTAAATCACAATCGGTGATTATCTGCGATGTACTTGATAACTCAACTGTACCTTTCACAAAATCACTTCTTGGTATTATCCCAATAGCGACAAAAACGCCATCTATTGGAAGGGTGCGTGTTTTCTTTGCATCGCTGCCTAAAATCTCGATAGCCGATATCCGCTTATCCCCTTCAAGGGC
>CAYJGP010000007.1:0-4173 GCA_964369435.1 uncultured Oscillospiraceae bacterium
CCATCTGGGTTACTCTGGATATCAAGCCTTAAATTTTCCGTTGACTCCGTTATCTCCTCAATAGTTATCCAGTTTGAAAACTTCTGTCTTGTGTAGGCGAGAGGATACTGCAAAAAAGCAGAAGGTCTTGACATAATATCCCAATCGTGCACATATTGCAAACTAGGATTATTGGTGTATAGATCAGCATAGTCATACCCATGCAAAAACTCATGTGCAATAAGTCCTGCCTCACCATCTGAAACACTTGAAAGCCTGTCTGTGTTTAGCACGTTTATATTGTTTAATGAAAGGCCGTCGATAGTTGTATTTCCCTTATAGTCCATCTGATGCGGCCAGATAGTTGGATACTCCACTTGAGTTATTGTATCTGTTTCAAGGAGTATGATTGTTATGTAGTCAACATATCCATCGCCATTTAAATTAAGACCTGTAGGCAGATTTGCATCGCTAAAATCAATATGTGGGATAATCATATCTACAACACTGCTAGTCATAGAGCTATAAGCTGTTCGCTCTTTTGATATTGGCAGTTCAAAAGATTCTATACCATTCCCTGTATCCTGTGGAAAGCTGTTTATAACATCCATCTGACCATAGGAAATAGCATCTATGTACCCTGAAAATGATCTCACAGTACCATCGTCGTACATATTTTTAACTTCGTTTGCATATTCAAGGCTTTCAAACTCGTCTATATCACTCTGTTTCGCATCGTTAAAATGGGCAAAAATAACAACATTTGAAACAAGAAGTGTATCTGGTGAAGATCCGATTGCAGCATCTATTAATGTTATTACTGTTGGAAACATCAATAAAGCAACCACTGATATCGCAATTACCTTACGAAACATTTTTTTCATAGTAAAACACTCCTGTTAAACTCTAAACTCTATAACTAGAAGATATATAAGTGTGAATATAAATCCTATGCCAAACAGCAGAAGGCTAAAAGCCAGAGAATAGGTAATGTGCGGTGCATCAATTCTTTCTTTTTCGTCTACTGGTTTTCCTTCAAAAAAACTTTTTGGTATAGCTGCAGATTTTAAAAACAATCGGCTGGTAATTACAACAATTAAATCGACAAAAATATCAAATAGACGAGCAAGTATCGCTAGACCAAACTTTCCTACCGAAATAATGGGTAGATATATCCTATCGAGAACTGTAGCGGTCTGCGGGATATAATCTGTATAAAACCCTTTTTTGCAAGCTACTACAGGCAAAATAACGATATACAAAACAATACCTATCGATAGTGATATTAAAGCACCACGCAGATTAACAAACGCAAGATAATCTATCGAATGTGAAAGGCCATGTAGATTAAATGTGTTTGCTATATATAAGCCAATAGGCTCAAGTGTTTGTTTTGGGAATATACCAAATACCACAAGAGTAGCTGCTACAACGCTAAGCGATATACCGCTTGTTAAAAAACTTGCTTTTTTCTCACTTTTTTCATCATCGCTATTTTTAATAACAAGACAGACAAACAGCTTTAACATATAACAAAAAGTTATACCGCCAGCAACTAAAAATAAAATCTCCGATGATGCAATAAAGAAGGACTCTGTGTGTGTTAAGTGGATATACTCAACTGCCGACTCATGCAAAAGCGTTTTGCTAATATAGCCAGCAATAAAAGGTATACCAGAGAGAGAAGCTGCACCAATCGCAAAAACAGCTGCAAATATCGGTTTATTTTTAAGGCTACCTTTAATTTTATTTAAATCATAGCTGTGTTTCTCTTTATGAATAATTCCAGCAATATTAAAGAGCAATGTTTTCACCGCAGAGTGGTTGATTATATGGAATAAAACTCCGTATATAGCGATGCTACCTTCTTCTCCGAGCATTGAGCAATAAACTATACCAAATATAATAAAGCCAATTTGTGAAATCGAAGAGAATGCAAGTGTCCTTTTTATATCTGATGATAGTAGCGCCATCACCGCTCCATAAATCATGTTACAAAGAGCGAGTGACAACATCAGAAATAGAAAGTTTTGATTGTTGTAGATATTTAAAATAACTATCGCAATTCCATAGATACCGCTCTTGGTTAGAAGTCCTGATAGGAGGGCTGAGGTTGGAGACGGCGAAACCGCATGGGCTCTTGGCAACCAATCGTGAAATAGGAATAGACCCGCTTTTGCACCAAATCCTATTATCATAAGCACAGAAGCTATTGCTATTTTACCCTCATCTGCAAACATGAGATTTGAATATATTTCAGAAAACGGCAGAATACCTATCTCTGATACAAGCAAAACTATTCCAAAAAGCAAAGATATTCCACCAAAAACCGCGTAGCCAAGATAGGTTTTTGCAGCTTCTTTTGCAATCTTATCCCTACTATGTGAAACCCATATATAGCTTGAAAATGATAAAAGCTCAAAAAAGATAAATAAAGTAAATAGATCAGCTGCTAGAAAAACTCCAAGGCAGCCTGCAAATGTCAGAAAATATGATGTATAAAAGCTGCTAAGATGATGAGTTTCATCTTTAAAATAGTCAATCGAAGTGAATGCTGATATCGTGAACATAATAGCGGTTATAACAGCGAGTGCAGAACCAAGCTCTGTTGGAGCAAAATTAATAGTTCCTGACTTAAAAGCAAAACTATCTCCAAATATCACAGCTTGAACTGTGTATATCAAGACAACACAAGAATAGCTAGCCGCAAAAATAGTAAGTTTTTTACCATCTTTAATGATTGCGCAGATAGCCGCGTATACAAGTGTTCCAATTATTAGAAAAAGATAACTCATAAAGAACCTCCCATCAACAATCTTTCAAAGAAGGTATATAGAGTATTTGTTAAAAGTGATAGTACTACTAAAGCTATCGTTATTGTTGCAATTGGCAACTTAATTAAAACAGACTCTTTGCGAACATTTAAAAGCTTGCTCTTATCAAAATCATTGTGGACGATAAATGAAAGTGAAATAATTTGGAATGTGTAAATAGCTGTAAACAGGGCTGAGATTATAAGCGCTGCTATTGCAAGCACAGATAGATGCTGTGTTGCGTCTAAAACAGCCGTGGCTATTGCAAATTTCGAGAAAAACCCACCGAATAAAGGTATTCCCATAAGTGAAAAAGAGGCAATGGCAAATGCGATAAATGTCACATTGAGTTTCTTTGCAAGACCCTCAACATCTTTGACATACATACCATCTGCATTATGCATAACCGTTCCGCACATATAGAATATAACAATTTTCGATAGTGCATGAAACACCATATGCATACACGCAGCAATAAGCCCAATTCCGCTCATAGTGCCGACTGCTAATATTATATATGAAAGCTGACTTGCCGTTGAATATGCAAACCTTCGTTTTAGATGTTTTGAGCGCATCGCCATTATTGAGCCAAATATTACAGATATAGATGCCATAACAATAATAAGCGTCTGCGCAAAACCGCCATCAATTCGCATTACAGGGACAAGATAAAATGTTATCCTAATTATTGCAAAAACACCTGATTTAACAACTGCAACTGCATGGAGCAGAGCTGTTGTGGTAGTTGGTGCGACACCTGCTGATATTAGCCAACCGTGGAACGGAAACATCGCCGCTTTAAATGAAAACCCTATAAACATAAGTAGATACCCAAGCTCGAGTCGGTTTTGCGATATTATTGCTGTGCTTCCACCTAAAGCAAATTCAAGGCTCATACTATGGTAGGTTAATAAAATTATACCCATAAGAGCAATAGCCGCTCCACAAAGCGAATATATTATATACTTTTTACCTGCATAATAGTCCCTCTCACCTCTATTGCAGATAACAAGTGGTAGGGTTATAAATGTAAGCATCTCATAAAATAGATACAGAGTAAATATATTTCGAGCGAGTGTTATCCCCAAAACAACGCCAAATGTTAAGGTAAAGAAACCGCAGTAGGTTGTTTTTCGTTCACTGTGAGCTAGGTAGTCTTTACCATAAATAGCGGCAAATGGCCACAAAAATGAAACAATGCCCGCAAAGATAACAGATAGACCATCAACTTTAAAGGAAATATTGAAAAACCTTGTCATCTGCACAACTTGAATATCTTGATTGTATAATAAGTGAATGACAATCACTGTACAAACCGAGATTATCGCCGAGAAAACAACAGTTACACTCAAAACCTTTTTTTCGGGAATTCTAAAGGTAA
>CAYJGP010000007.1:4183-28608 GCA_964369435.1 uncultured Oscillospiraceae bacterium
CCCTACCTAAAACTACATTTACTAACCCCGAGATAATATCGGTGCCAAAGAAAAGGAAAAAACTACCAAGGCCTATGATAACTATTGCAGAGGCGATCAGCGGAATCTTAGTTGTGTTTAAAAGCTTTATATCTGCATCTTCTCTATCGTTTTTATAGTAAACCGCTCGAACAACAGGAGGTAAAAGATATACTGCTGTCATAATTGCAGATAGCATAATAACAAAAACTCCAAGTGCTGTTACTGATGACCCCTGCCAAAGCGCTCCTACAGCTATCTGCCATTTCGCTACAAATCCGCCTGTAAACGGTATTCCAATTAATGATAGTGCTGCAACTGCAAAGGTAATAATCGGCAGTTTTAGCTGGTTGTAAACTCCATAAAGCTCATTGTCGTTATAAATCTTCATCTTATTTATAAAAACTCCAGAATTCATAAATAACAGTGCTTTCGCAAACGCGTGAAACAGCACCTGTAAAAACATTCCATATAGTCCGAACTCGTTTAGCAAAAACAGTGAAAATAAAGCATACGATATTTGACTTACCGAAGAATACGCAAGTCTCTTTTTTATATACCGCTCAAACATAGCGAGTGTTGAGCCTAGGAATATCGTTATTATTGCGAGTAGCATCAAAATATCCATCGCTCTGCTACCTGCTAGCTTATCGTACGGCAGAATGAAGAATAGAATTCTCAAAGCAGCTAAAACACCCGCTTTTGTTAGCACCGCAGAAAGAAGAGCAGACGCTGGTGCCGGCGCTACTGGATGTGCTGCTGCAAGCCATGAATGAAACGGAAAAAGACCAGCTTTAACACAAAAACCAACAACAGCTACTGCCAATGCAATTATTATTATGCTAATATCTTCATGATTTGCAAAACTCTCAATTCCACCAGATGTAAATGCTGTATTTGGCGATAAACTATATAGATAAAATATAGCAGCAAGCGAGAGTCCAGTTCCAAAAAGCGAATAATATAGATATTTTTTTCCAGCCATAAATGTTGACTGTTTTCTGCTGTGGATTATAAGGAAATAACCAGAAAAGGTTACAATTTCAAAAAAGAGATAAAAAGTTACAAGATTTTGTGCAAAACAAATCCCTAGAAGTCCGCAATAAGATAATATATAAAAACTATAAAATCTGCGAAGTTCACCCTCTTTTTCCATATACTCAAACGAGAATATAACTATCAAATACCAAACAGCAGTTAAGACAACTGCAAAAAATATCGAAACATTATCTACCATAAAAGAAATATCTATACCAAAAGGATAGTAGATCAGAGCAGTACTGCTACCAATGCTCACTATCGATACTAAAATACCGACAACTGCGCAAATTGTTGAGAATACTATTGTTATGAATTTAATTTTATTATAGTTTTCTGCAAGGAAAATATAAGCTACTGAAAAAACTATTGGCAAACAAAGCGCTATAATTATACCCATACTCTCCCCCGTTTAAATTAACTCAAGGCCTGTTTCAAGAAGCGCTACAACAGGCTCATAGAATATTCCAACACTTAAATTTAGTATTATAAAAATAACAAGTCCCACAATGAAACGTTTTGAATTTTTGTATTTTTCACAGCGTTCTTCGTCTTTTGTGAATATTGATATTATTGCTCTCACATAATAAACACCGTTCAAAACTGTTGTTATTGCAATTGCCGCAAGTACAAACCACATTTTATTAAGGCTATCCATTCCCGCAAGACCTAAAAGGTACTTGCCAACGAATCCTGAAAACAACGGAAACCCTATCATTGATAGTGCGCCTATTATAAATCCTGCCGCAGCTGGTGGATTGCGATATGCAGCACCGCGAAGCTCTGTAAAGTATTTTGAGTTGTCAGATGCTACCATCAGTCCTTCTGTAGCAATAAAAAGCATACTTTTTGTCAGTGAGTGACCGATAATTAAGAATATAGCCGCCAAAAACCCTGCTGTTGTGCCCATTCCCATTCCAAGGAATATATAGCCAACATAAGATACCGATGAAAATGCAAGCATGCGTTTTATCGTATGTTCGCGCGCTGCAAAGACAGATCCCAATATCATAGATAGAAATCCGAATAAAAATAGGATATTTGAAACTCGAAGCTGAGAGATAATATCAAGCCCTAAAACTCGAAGGAATATCTTAATTAATAAGATAATGTACCCCTTAACTATTATTGATGACGATATCGCATTACTTATATTCATAGCACTATTATAGGCATGCGGTTGCCAAGAATGGAACGGGAAAAGCCCGCTTTTTATAGCAATACCAACTGCTAGAAGTCCAACAATCATAGTTACTGGAAGCAGATATATCTCATTTTGCATTATTATTTGAAGTTGCTCTGCAACATTTGGCATAAGAAGATGCCCTGATAGGTCATAAATAAGTATTATAGAAATAAGGAAAAGTCCCGAACCTAAAAGGCTCATAATAAGATACTTAATACTTGCAGCAATAGTTTTGCCATTTTCTTTAGCCATAACAAGACCACAAGCACAAAGGGTATTTATTTCAACGAAAACAAATGCAGTAAACAGATCATTTGTGTAGATAAGCGCAAGCATTGAAGCTTGGGTTAGGTTTAGCATTGCATAGAAGAGGTTTTTACGCCTCTTTTTAACCGTTGTATAGATCTGCTCTTTTTCTGTCATAACAATAAGCAGCATAACAATTGCAAGCAGTGTCGCCATGAAAACTTCTACAGGCGAAAACCTGATTTCGTTACCCCAAGGTGCTGGGAAGTGTCCCATACTATATGTTATTGCTTGTGGATTTCCGATAAGATAGATTAGCAGTGCTCCATTTAATAAGACATTAGCGGATATGACAAACATATTTATTCTGTATGCTCCGTTTGTCGTTGCAATAATGCAAAAAACGCCGCCTAAAATCGAAATAATAAGAGCAAATAGTGGAAAGTTCGCAACAAAAGGCACTACTCACTCACCTCCTTGCTCGCCATTACAAGGATTTCATCGAGATCGATAGTTTTATAATGCTTATATAGTTTGTATATCAGCGACAGTGAAACTGCTGTCACCGAGACAGAAACAACAATACCTGTAAGTACAAGGCCTGACGGTATCGGATTTACATAGTTTTCAACCCCTTCAATACCATCGACTAATATAGGGGCTAGTCGTCCTTCGATATATCCTTTTGCCGCCAAAAACAGATAGACTGCTCCATCCATTATATTGAGCCCTATAACTTTTTTTATAAGATTTTTTTGTAAGAAAAGGTTTGTAAAACCTATTCCGAAGAGAATCATAGCGACAGTTTCATAATAATTATTAAGTAGATTCGGTCCCATTAAATCTCCCCCTTTGAAAAGAGTGAATATATGCTGTAAACAGTGCAGGCAACTATCATCCCAACGCAGATATTTAGCGGAAGAATAAGTCCTGCTGAGATTATATTACCCGGTGTTCCGAGTGGTATACCCGTTTCGATATGGTTAGCTCCTGTAAAGAATGAATAGCCTTTAGCAACTGCATAAAAGCAAAATGCTGATACAGTTATAGTTTTAACTAGTTTCTCAGTTACAACTCTTTTCACTGTAGGGTATCCATAAGCTGATGAATAAAGTATAAGCCCAGCTCCCATTATCGCACCGCCTGAGAACCCACCGCCAGGTGAGAGATGCCCATTGAGCACTACATAAATACCAAACATCAACAGAAACGGTATAAGCAGTCTTGCAACACTTTTAACAATTGTATCTCGCGGTAAGCTTCTATACTCATTCTCAGCTTCACTTATCTCATTTTGTCCACGCTCTTTAAGTAGCAGCATGACAATTATAAGTGCAGATAAAAGAACAGCACTCTCACCAAATGTATCAAATGCTCTGTAATCTAAAATCATACCTGCAACTAAATTTGTAGCGCCTGTCTCCTCGAGGCCTTTTTCAATATATCTCTCGCTCACTTCATTATTAGTTGGATTATCAGGATCTCCAAATTCTGGCAAGAAAGATACAGTTATAAGCAAAACAACGATAACAACAAAGCATATAACAAAACTTGCAGTGGTATAAATACCCTTAAACAGCTCATTTGCTTTGTTATCATGCCAAACAAGGTAGCGTTCTCTAAGTGTCTTCTCGCGATGACTACCCTCTCTTCTCTCTTTCTTTGGCGGATTTTTTGTACTGAGGGTGAACTCACCATAGGCGAAAGATTTCAAATAAGAAAACAGTTTATTTTTCATTATCGCTCTCCTCCTCAGTATCTTTAAGTTGCCTTATCTTTTGAAGAGTTACAAAAAACAGTGTACTTGTTATTCCAGCACCAACTGCCGCTTCGGTAATCGCTAGATCAGGAGCGCCGAGCATAAACCAAAGTATACTCACAATAAGGCTGTACGACATAAATATAACAACACTTGCAAGTAGGTTTTTTGTTAGTGAAACGGCAATAGCGCAGACAAGCAAGAATGTTAGCAAGATAGTCTCAAATATCATCATTATAGACCACCTCAACTTCTTCCATTATCTTATCGTTTGCAATAATCTCAGTCTTTGCAAGGAAATGAGAGGAAACAGGGTTTGCAAACCACAAAAACAAAACAACAAGCATAAGCTTTATCGTTAGTATATTAAAGCCGTTTCCAACTATAAGTCCTGCTATTATAAGCACTGCTACAATAGTATCGGTAAGTGCACCAACCTGCATCCTATTTAAAATAAAGCTGTAGCGAAAATTCCCAATAAGCGAAACGCAAAGCATAAATATACCACTCAACATAAGTATCGCTGTTGCAATAAATTTTAAAACTTCCATATACTCAATCCTTCCGCTTCAGATTTTCAAAGTCGTGCGACTTATCCTTTTTATGGCTTCGCAGATATGCTTTGCATACTATCATAACCGTTACAAAAGATAACATCGCATAGATTAATATAACATCGACTACATAATGATTGCCATCATCAACTGAAATAATTGCAATAATTAGAATAACTATAGTGCTTATGCTATTTACCGCTAGTATTCTATCAAAAAATGACGGTCCGACCACCGATCTAAAAAGATATCCAAACATTAAAAGTGCTAAAAATATCATCGAGAAAATATATAAAACATTATAAAACTCACTCATCTTTTAAACCCTCCATATCAGCGAGTAGCCTTATGAAAATGCTATTCTCTATCCCCTCAAGCATTGTGTAGTCTATCCCGTGTACACAAAAAATATCATCTTCAATATTAACTGTTATTGTTCCAGGTGTTAGGGTTATTGAGTTTGCGAGCATCATCTTTGAAAAATCACTTTTAAGCGGTACTCTAAAAAACTTTATCTGCGGCTCTATTTCAATATCTTTTGCAAGGGTAAATTTTACAACTTGAATGCTTGACTTAACAATCTCCGCAAGCAATACCACAAGGTAAATAATCCCCTTGAACAGATTTTTAATCGAAATCTTACTGCTATCTTCCTCTAAAAACCTCTTCGAGAAGAGCTTTATCGCAACACTTATAATAATACCTATAACAGCTATCTCAAGAGTTACTTTTCCATTTAGTGTTATCCATAATAAAAACAACAAAACTATCATATCTATCAGCCTCTATCATTTTCGTTAAACTTATCTTAATAATATGTTACTACTCTCAGCCGAGTTTTACAAGTGTTTGTGAGGTAAATTATTAATAAACTAAGACTTTTTATCAATAAATCTGCAAATATCAATTTAAATAATATTTTTTTGTTACAACATATATATTTTTTCTTTTGTTGTGACGAATATTTTTATTTAAAATACCCTTTCGTGAAAATTCCAGATAAACTGTAGTACAAATAATTGTAATTATTGTCTTAAATCTAAACTTGTGAAGCGAATTTATATGCAGTTTAAACAATGAAACAGCAAATTTACCCTAGATTAACACTTTGAAAAAACTAATTTATGCGACTATAATATAAGCGAGGTGATTATATGAACAGTAAAAAAACGTACAACCTAGTGATCGTTGGTTTGTTTGTCGCAATCTGCTTTATAACAAACTATCTATCCATCCCCGTAGCTAGTAGTAGAATACATTTTGGTAATGTCTTCTGTGTTATCGCAGGCCTGCTACTCGGACCACTCAGAGGAGGTATTGCCGCAGGATTTGGCGCTTTTATCTTCGACTTAACTTTCCCCGCTTATGCAGCCGAAGCGCCTATAACGCTTGTTTTTAAGTTTATGCTCGCATTTGTGGTTGGAGTTATCGCATATAGCGGAAACCGAGAGGCAAAAAACAAGATGTTTAATATAATAGCTGCAATCGCTGGAAGCTTTACTTATATTGTGTTATATCTTTCAAAGAGCATCGTTTTCGACCTGTTCTTATACGATACCGAGACCGAAACCGCTATTGTGAATGTTATCGAAAAGGGTATCGCATCATCAATTAATGCAGTATTGGCTGTAATCGTATCTATGATACTGTATCCGATATTTCGCACAGCTCTCACAAAAAGCGGAGCACTTCAAAAACTTCGATAAAATTTTAAAATTTCAAACCCGTCAAACATAAGTTTGGCGGTTTTTTTGTGTCAAAAATTCAAAAAAATAAATAGGATAGATAAAAGAATCTGATTGGAGAGACTAAAATGAACAAAATAAAATTCTTTCTTGGCGCAAACTCACCGTATGGTTTTACATCGTATTTTGATACCGTTTTAAATAATAAAAATCGCAATTATCTTATCAAAGGGGGACCAGGTACTGGTAAAAGCACCTTTATGAAAAAAATAAGTGCTCTATATCCTGCGGAGGAGATATACTGCAGCAGCGATTTAAATTCACTTGATGGCCTTATATTTCAAGATAAGAGTTGTTTTATCTGCGACGCAACAGCTCCGCATGTTTTAGAGCCGATATACCCTGGAGCTCGTGATGAAATTTTAAATTTTGGTATTACTTTCGATAACAAAAAACTCACAGAAAATAAGCAGGCTATAATAGGTTTCACTGATAAAAATAAAGAGCTTCATCTTCGCGCAACAAAGTATTTAACAGCAGTTGGAACTCTTGTAAATCAATCGGAGAGAATTGCTTCCCTGCTATATGATGAAGAGAAACAAAACAAGGTTATAAAAAAGCTAATCAACGATAAACTTCCAAAAACCGAAGGGGTTGGTATTGAAAAAATTCGTCTTTTAACTGCTGCTACAGCAGATGGAATAACATTCTTTCAAGATACAATCAAAGAGATGGCAACTGACATTGTTGTTATTGAAGATGAGTATGGTTACTGTGCAAAAACTTCCCTTGCGATGGTGCGAAAAGCAGCACTATCAAGAGGACTTACTATCTATACCTGCTATTGCTCAATAGCTCCTTTCTCGAAAATTGAGCATATTATCATACCGCAACTGAGCCTTGCGTTTACCACTTCAAATAGATTCCATAAGTTTGAGGGTGAAAGATCTAAACATATTAATTCTCTGCGTTTTTATAACAAAGATGTTCTAAAGAGCAATAAACAGAAACTAACCTTTAGCAAAAATACAATTAAAACATTAATAGAACAAACTGCAAACACTATACGCGAAGCAAAGCAGGTACACGACCTACTTGAAGAGCTATATATCGAGTCGGTTGACTTTTCAAAAATCGACAAACTACTAGTTGAATTTTGCAATTCATATAAGCAGTTGTAAAATTTTCGATTTTGCGTTAAAATATTCTCATAAACTAATTGATAGGAGATAATTATGGACGCAGAGAGAGCAAGAATTATTATTTGGGAGAAACTAAGACCAGTTGCAAAACCAGATTCAAGATTTAGCTGGGATTTTTCAGATTTCATAACCGATTATGAGGGTAGTGAAAAACATGTGAATCTTATAACCAGTACTGATGAATACAAAAAAAGCAAAGTTCTTTTTATAACACCTGACAACAATTTAGAGTATCTTCGTGAGCAGGTTATTACTGACAAAAAGGTACTTATTATGACAAACTATGGAATAAAACGCGGATTTTTTGTTATTAAACCGGGCGATGTTCCTCAGGGAAAAGAAGAAGTTGCTTCACTACTTGATGGTGCACAACGCTACTGGAAACACTATACTCTAAAAAGGCTAAAAGAAGAGTTTCCACACGTTGACATGATGATAACAGGTGCTTCTGCTATAACTCCATCTGGAATTCGATTCGGTAAAGGTCATGGTTATTTTGACCTTGAATGGGCTATGTTTTACACTAAGGGAATTGTCGATGATAGTACATCTATATGGGCTGTAGGCCATGACTGTCAGGTATTTGATCTACCAGTTGAAGTTCTCCCCCACGATACCGCTATCGATTATATAGTTACTACCACTGAAATTATTAAAACAAGAAACGAATACACCCGCCCTACCGGTGGAGTTATCTGGAGCATGCTTCAACCAGAAATGCTAGGTGAGATACCCCCACTTCAAGAGCTTTGGGCTGAAATCGCTTGTAAGTAGTTTCATATACTTAAAAGCTGCTGGTTTTATTTTTTCTATTAAACAATTATCATAAATTTAGTTTGTTTTTAAAAAAGATACTTTTATATTTTGTTTGCAAAGCTGTGAAGTTATATCACTTCCCTCCCCGTTTCATTGCTTTTCTATCTTGCATATAATTTTCTAGTCACTTTGATAGAATTTTTATTGTAAATTCAGAAATATAATAAAATTATACCAGAATATAATTATTACATCTAAGATAACACTAATTTCGAAATTATTAATAAACCGATAAAGCTACTGATTATATTTTCAAAAAAACAGATATGAATTTAAAATTCATATCTGTTTTTAGTTGTAGTTTAAAAGTTTAAGTTTGCCTTAATTTCTAATATAATTAGAGGCATTTTTATTTGCTGTAAAATTTACACATCTCAATTAGCATATCTTTGAAGAGATCTTTATTCGCTTCCATACCAACATAGCAGTTTGGTTCTTTTCCGCTTGTATCATCAAGATCGCAAACAGTTTCTCCCATATTGTCAGCTTCCATATTATCCTCTACATAAGCATAATGTTTCTCATATCTTAAAACATCTGGATTCATTATTGTTGCTATTGCTAGCGCATCGTGGATAACGTTTGAGTCTGATCCGTTCTCAAAAGCATTTTTCTGCGAGAACTTCGATAGCTCTTTAACAAGATATGAATCTCCACCTTCACAAATCGCAACCATCTCATCAAAGTCCGCTGAAGTTAAAGCAGCTGAATGAGTTGAGTTAAGTCCTACCATGTAGACTTCAAATTTCTCGAAAACTATAGCTGCTGCATGTGGATCAACCCAGATATTAAACTCAGCTTTTCTATTTCCGCCTTCACTCTTAACGTTTCCGAATGTTCCGCCACCCATGATAACAAACTTGCTTATTATCTTTGGAAGGTCAGGATATTTTTCTACAGCTTTTGCTATATTTGTTAAAGGTCCTATAGCAAATAGGATTAGCTCACCGTTTGCAGCAACAGCCTCTTCATATATAACGTCCCAAGCTTCTTTTTCATCATATTTTTTTGTAATTTCAGGGAATACAACCGAGCCAACTCCGCTATTACCATGTGTTGAAGAAGCCTCTCTCTTGTAGTCACGAACTAGAGGTTTGTTTGCACCAAGGCCTACTCTGCAATCAATATTTAAAATATCTGCAATAGCAAGGGCATTTCTTGATGTTTTCTCAAATATAACATTACCCGCAACAGGTGTTATCGCTTTGATATCAAATCCCTCATAAGAATTTGCAAGGGCTATGGCATACGCATCATCCACACCGGGATCACAGTCAATTATTATAGGTATTTTTTTCATATTAATTTGTCCTCCTTGATTTTTATATATATTTTAAACGATTTACTTATAAAATGCAAAACATTTTTTCAAAAGTGCTTTGTATCTATCAAGATCCGCTTTCATCGCAACTTCTCCATTCGGCTCTTTACCCCATGTGCCATTTATATCACATACAGTTCTGCCAAAGTTTGTGCTACTTTTTGTTTCAACATCAATATAGCATTTTTTAAACTCCATGACTTCTGGATCAATTAGCGCTGCAACCGTTGCGGCATCAGGCATTCCAGGGTAGCTCTTAAATCCACGCTTCTCACAGTTTCCAAGCGAAAAATTATAAACAGCATCAACGGCGTCTCGCACCATAAAATCAAAATCTGTCGCATCTTTGTAAAAGTCTGGTTTCATCTGAAGCTGCGATACCGCATTAAGACCTACCATCTTAATATTGCGCAGTCCGCTTCTAAAAACTATAGCCGCCGCATGTGGATCTGCCCAAATATTAAATTCACCATGAGCTGAATGGTTCCCGGCAGTTGCACTACCACCCATTATAGTTACCTTATTTAACATACCAACTATATCTGGATACTTAAGTATCGTAATAGCTATGTTCGTAAGAGGACCTACTGCAATAAGATGCAGCTTTCCATCTGCCGCTTTCGCCTCTTTATAGATAGCATCCCATGCATAAATATCGGCAAAATCTTTCTTCGCTTTTGGAAGTTTAAGTGGACCAAGACCACTCTCACCGTGAACTGCACCCGCATTCTCAGGCTCAATAAACAAAGGTTTTTTCGCTCCGTGGGTTACATACGCATCAATTCCAAGATACTCAACGATATCGCGCGCATTATTTGCAACCTTTTCATAGCTTTGATTTCCAGCAACAGGTGTTATCGCTTTAATATCAAACATCTGGCTACCATGAAGCAGTACCATTGCAAAAAAATCATCTATACCGGGATCTGTGTCAAAAATCACTGGTTCTTTATAGCTCATAATATCCTCCTTCTTACCCGAGTTTTTTAAATGCTTCTGTAAGCATCGAAACGAATTTCTCTCTATTTACATCTACAACAACATCAACATTTTTCACCTTGTCATCGTAATCTCTAAAGTCTGTAACTGTGCATCCTCTTGTCCGCTCTCCAATTAAATCTATCTCAACATTTCTATGCTCTGTTGTATAGATATCTGGATCAATTACCCATGCAACCGCATTTGCATCATGGATAGAAAACGGCAGATTATGCTCTCTTGTGTACAATGTGAAAAAGTCCATAAGTTCTGCCGCAAACTTTCCACTATTTGAAAGATTTCTCCATTTCTCAATGTCATCTTGCATAACATAACCCATGCGAGTGGTGCATATACCATGCATAGTTATAGGTATTCCACTGCGAAAAACTATATCGGCAGCTTCTGGGTCTTCCCATATATTAAATTCAGCTGTAGGTGTTGTATTTCCATAGTAAGCACCGCCGCCCATAAGCGAAATGCGCTCAATTTTATCCTTCACCTCTGGATAGGTTAAGAAAAGAATAGCTATGTTTGTAAGTGGACCGCAAGGAATAAGCGTCACTTTTTCTTTGCTGCATAAAATTTTATCTGCTAAAAAAGCATAGCAATTTTCATCTACTGGCTTAAGCTTTGGAGTATTCAAAACAGGGCCATCCATTCCGCTCTCACCATGCACTTCAGGAGATGGAACTAGTGTTGCAAACATCGGCTTTGCAGCTCCTACCACAACAGGTATATCCGCTGATATAACCTCTAAAACTTTAAGTGCATTCTCTGTTGTTTTTGGAAGTGTTTGATTTCCTCCAACAATTGAAATTGCTAAAATATCAAGTTTTTCACTTGCTTTTGCAAGCATTATCGCTATTGCGTCGTCATGACCTGGGTCGCAATCAATAATTACAGGTTTTTTAATATTCATTTTGCCACCACCTAACTATAGAATTTCATCATTTTTTTGATGAGTTCACGATATTTCTCTTTATCGACCGACATTATAACCGAGGTATTTGGTTCTTTACCCAATACATTGTTAAAATCAACTATTGTCTGTCCGAGCGCCATTTTACTTCTGCACTCAACCTCAACATAATAATCTTTATAAACTGCCATATCAGGATCTATCATCGTTGCAAGGGTTATACAGTCATGGTATGGCTCGCTACCTCTAAATGTAGCAATTTCACTTACAGCCTCTTTAATGTCTTCTCTGCAAACAGCTGCATATTCTATAGTCTCTTCAAAGTTTAGCGGTGCGTATGCAGTTGCATTAAGACCGCACATAACTATCGGTATACCTGATTTAAATACGACTTCAGCTGCATGTGGATCGTGATATATATTCGCTTCACCGTATGCGTTGCAGTTTCCAGAGTTTGTGCTGCCGCCCATTATAGTTATCTTTTTAATCATCTTTGTGATTTCTGGATACTTTAATATTGCAAGCGCTATATTTGTGAGCGGACCTATCGGCACTAGCTCAAGCTCTCCGCCACATAGCAATGCTTCGTCATAAATAACATCCCAAGCTTTCTTTTCAACTGCTGATTTTGGCGATTTTGGAAGTTCTGTATTCCCAAGGCCTGTAGGTCCGTGAACATCAACCTTCTCAAACTCAAACATCAAAGCTCTCACGCTACCTATAGCAACTTTTGTTTCCAAGTTAAAGAAATTTTCTATATTCAGCGCATTTTTAACCACTGTTTCAAGCGAGCTGTTTCCTCCGATACAAGTAATTGCGCGCAAATCAAAAATATCTCTATTCGCTCCTGCAAGCATCAAACAGAAAAAATCGTCGATGCCAGGATCTGTATCAATAATAATTGGTCTTTTTATCATAACATCACCTCTACTTAATTATAGAGACAGTTTCATTTATAATATCTATAAACTTTTCTCTGTCAATTTCCATTCCAATAGTTACCGCACCATCATCTGGTGCATAAACACGTGTATCAACAACTGTAACCCCAAGAGTTAACTCACCATCACAGTCAATCACTACATCTTTTTTAATACAGCTAAAAATCTCTGGATTTGTCAGATAAGCTATTGCAACAGGGTCGTGTAGTGGGACAAGTTTACGGTCGAACTTTTTGTGGTACTCTGAGAAAAAATCGAGAATATCTGCTATAAAAATCCCGCTTTTTGTATTAGTATCTCGAAGTTTATTCCACTCAGCCTCTAAAATTCCAGCTTTATAAGTTATGTCAAGCCCGTGCATCGCTATCTCGATACCACTCTTAAATACGATATCCGCAGCTTCTGGGTCTTCCCATATATTAAATTCTGATGTCGGAGTTCTATTGCCTGTAAATATAGCTCCACCCATAATTGAGATCTTATCAATTTTTTCAATAAGATCAGGATGTGCCAAAATTAGTATCGCAATATTTGTGAGCGGACCTAGTGCCGCTATTGTTGTTTTCCCATCATTTTCAGAAATGACTTTTGCCATAAGCTCAACTGCCGACATATCTGATATTGCAGTTTTAGGCGGAGCTATAACAGGACCATCCATACCACTCTCGCCATGCGCATAAGGCGCTACCTTAAGCTCTCGCATCATAGGGCCAGAAGCACCTGCCGCAACAGGAAAATCAAACCCAAAATGCTCTTTAATCCTAAGTGCGTTATTAATGCACTTTTCAAGCGTTTGGTTTCCGCCAACAACAGTTACTGCTGTTAAATCAATTTTTGGAGAAGCCATTGCCATTAAAATTGCAATTGCATCGTCATGACCTGGATCGCAATCAATTATGAGTTTCATCTTTTCGGACATCAAAACCATCCTTTCAATTTAAACAATAGGTTTATTATATAGTAAAGAAACTTTTAATTCAATCAAACTAGTCTTTTTCTGTTTAATTAACAAAAGATAACTATTTAATTGTGAAATATTACCACAATATTAAAGAAAATCAGAAAACAAATATTAATTTTAAAATAATTTTTGCTAAACAAAACGTTTTACCCGTACTATTTTTATTCAATTAAAATTTTCAACTTTTCTGTTTCATATCATCACAATAGTTAAGATAAATTACTAACAGACACGCTAATATTATGACAAATAAAAAAACTCGAAAGATTATTCTCTCGAGTTTATATTTTTATATTAAATTAGTTTTAGCTATGAACTAGTATCTTATTTTAACAAAACTATTATCCTCTGTAAAAGTTTTAAAATTATAGAGAATAAGCGTTTTATCTATCTCCTCTGACTCTATATATTCTGAAATGTTTAGATTAAAAAATCTAAAGTCGACAATATGAATTTCAGAGAAATTTTGTGCAAGGAGTGGAATCATTATATTTGCATAAGAGTCCTTTATTACTAATAGTTTGCTTCCATCTGTAACATCTGGGTTTTCAACAATACAAAGCGAGTTGTTTCCATAGAGATACCCACCGTATTTATCCATCTCATCGAGTGAATCGTAGTCGTATAATCCATTGTAGACATTATCTCCTATTGTTGTAACAACATCTTTATCATCATATACCACAAAATCGTCAGCCACTGCAAATGCGTTTTTCGATTTAAAATAGTAGGTTCCAAGGAAACCATCTGTATTTGTGGTATCAAGATCATCAAGGCTTGCTGGTGTGACCGATAATGCATCTGCAATGACCTGATATGCTATATAAGCACCTTCCACAGTCCAATGGTGGTCGTTTCTAAAGTATAGATAGTCGCTGTTATTTTCCATAAGCGGAGTTACTATATCCACAGTGTTAATCTCTTCAAGGTATGGGAACGGCGAAAAATTTTCTATATTTTCCGGCATCAAATAACTCTTTATCGCATAAGAATTTGGAATTATACTCACTACCGCGTCACCATCATAATTATTCAAAAACTCAAGCAGTGCCTCTTCGCTCTTTTCAATCTGTTCTGTGTCCGCATCGGTGAATTTATCAAACATATAGTTCTCATCGCCGTATAGAACACCGTTATTTTCAATTTTACCAAGAGCGCGCTCGGTTATTGATTTTAGCGAAATCCAACCGTCACGCATAACAAACTGGTCATTTATATATTCCTCATAGTCGAGGGTATATTCATTTGCGACAACTGCTTCTATACTAAACTCTGGGCTCTGTTTTAAAACCTTGTTTTCAAGCTCTGAAAATTCCCTATCTGTATTTGTTAGGTCAAGGACAAATATTAAAGCCATTACTGTTGTAATAATTACAAGAAGTGAGTATTTATTTAAAAAGCTAAAAAATTTCTTCATAACTCCTCCTAAAATCTAAAGTATAAGAACGGGTTGTAGGTTGAATCAACAAGGTACGCTACACATACAAGAAGAAGTGCAGTATATATTATATTAGATAGCCATATTGCCGAAGACCCTTTCAATTTCGAGTAATAGTTTGGAATAATCGGTGTTGAGAATATAATACAAGCTAAAATAGTTATCCCGTAGTTTGATAGATAGTATAACACCTCATTATCAAACTTAAACGAGAACAAAGCGGTAAAATAAACACCCATCTGTGAAAGGTCGGAAATTGAAAACAATACCCATCCAATTAAAAGGAAGAAAACAACATATACATGTGCTATTATCTTGTGATTTTTTAAAAACTCTCCAATAAAAAACTTCTCGACTACAAGCAAAACAAAGAACATAAGTCCCCAAAAGATAAAGTTCCAGTCTGCTCCATGCCAAAATCCTGTTAAGAACCATACGACAAACAGATTGAATATATGCCTTGTCTGCGATACCCTGTTTCCGCCAAGTGGTATATAGACATACTCACGAAACCACGATCCAAGAGTCATATGCCAACGACGCCAAAATTCGGTTATTGAGCTTGAGATATATGGAAAGTTGAAGTTTTGTGGAAAGTTAAATCCGAGGATCTTTCCAAGTCCTATCGCCATAAGTGAGTAGCCTGAAAAGTCGAAATATATCTGGAATGCAAATCCTAAAATCGACAGCCATGCTTGCGGCATCGAGAGATTTTCAAATCCAATAATCGCCGCTTCGTCCCATAGCATACCGATAGAGTTTGCAAGCAAAACTTTCGATGAAAGACCTAAAATAAAAGTCTTTACACCGCTCTGTATCATATCGAGATCTATTTTTCTCTCTTTGAGCTCTCTATTTATATCTGTATATCGAACAATAGGCCCTGCTATTAGCTGTGGAAATAGGCATACAAATGTGCCGAAATTAATAATATTCCGCTCAGGTTCGACTTTACCTTTATATACATCTATTGTATAAGACATAGTTTGAAATGTATAAAATGATATACCGAGAGGTAAAACAAACTGTGGCACAGGAATACCTGCCCCAAAAATAACATTTATATTTGTTGTGAAAAATGGAGTGTATTTGAAGAAGAAGAGCATTCCAAGGTTGAAGAAAACAGACAGCAATAAAAATAGCTTCTTTTTACTTGGAAACTTCACAATAGACATCGAGCAAAAATAATCGACGACTATAGATGCTATCATAATTGGAAAATAGCGAACCTCTCCCCAACTATAAAAAATTACACTTAAAATAAGTAAAGTGAAGTTTTTCACTTTCTTCGGTGATATGAAATAGAGAAGCATCGCTATCGGTAAAAACCTAAATAAAAAAAGTATACTTGAAAAAACCATACATTTATCCTTCTAATAATTTTAGGAGGTGCACAAAACACCTCCTATCTATTATATAACAAATTTATTATTATTTAAAGGATTCCATGAAAATTTCGTTAGAACCTTCGATTCCAGCTGTTGGATTTTCAGCGTCTGTTTGGTCAAGTACCATTGCAAGGAAAACAAAATCTCCGTTTGTGATAACTTCTGCCGCTTCAATTTTTGCTATATCATTTGGAAGGTATGCACTCATCATAACATCTTCCATGTACTTCTCAAGCGACTCTACTACGCTCTCTGTCATTCCTTCTTTAGCTTTTACTAAAACAACAACATCTGTTCCTGGCATCATTATCGACATCTGGCCATAAAACTCATCATACATGGTCTCGTCAATATAGAAGATATCATTTAGAACTGTTGCATCAATCTCTCCTGGCATTGTTAACGGATACGCTTCCATAACATCTTCAACTACTGTTTGTACAGTGTAATCATCTTGAAGCTCTATAGCAGGCTCTCCGCCGCCACAGCCAACAAGACCTAGCATCAATACAGCAACTAACATTAAACTTACAATTTTTTTCATTTTAATTCTCCTAAACTATTTTGGGAACTATTCCCATTTTACTGTTTATATTTTAAGTGTAATACAAAGTTATAAATGTTTCAAGATTTTTTTAAAACATCATCTTTAATATATTATTTCCAAAAAAAAGAAGATTTATATGCTAAATGTGATATTTAAATTGAATTTGCATCTACTATATGTTAAACTAATAATAATATTTCCTACATAAAATCCAATTATCTTCAGGAGAACTTATGCCACTTAACATCTTATTGTTTATAACCGGAGCGGTAATAATTATAAAGTCTGGTGATATCTTTGTTGATAGCGCCAGATTTATTTCAACTGCAACAGGTATTCCAAGAGTTGTTATCGGCGCTACAATAGTAAGTCTTGCAACAACAACCCCTGAAATATTTGTTTCACTTATGGCTACTTCAAACGGCTCTTATGACCTTGCCGTTGGCAACTGTATAGGCTCTCTTATCTGCAATGTAGCGTTAATACTTGCAACTACAATGATAGTGAGCCCTCCGCGCATAGAGGATAACTCTTTCAAAGCAAAGATTATTCTTTTGCTATCGGTTACAGTTACTCTTTTTATAGTTATCTATGATGGCAAAGTTTCTATTTTTGAGGGTGCTATTCTATTTCTTTTCTTCATAGTATTCACATTTGTTTCGATTAAAAGCGGTAGAGATGAGATGGAAGATTTAACAAGTAATAGCAAAGCTATTAATAAAGAGCTTTTGAAAAACATAGTTTACTTTATAATTGGAGCTTTGGGTGTTGTTATCGGCTCAAGACTTCTAGTAGACAATGCAACGGTTATCGCTCGTGGCTTTGGTGTTTCCGAGGCTTTTATAGGACTTACAATAGTTGCTCTCGGCACTTCTCTACCAGAATACATAACAACCATAACCTCGCTTATAAAAAAAGAGAGCAGCCTTGGTGTTGGGAATATAATAGGCGCAAACCTACTAAATTCAACACTAATTCTGCCTCTTTCATCATTTATTTCAAACGGCTCACTAACCGTTTCCGAACGTACATTCGCTTTTGATCTGCCGATAACTCTTATTATAACATCAATAGCCTTTATCCCACCTCTAATAATGGGTAAATTCAACAGGATTTGCGGTATAGCTCTGCTTTCGATTTACGGTTTTTACCTGTTTACACTGGCTGCCTTTTAAACCGACTTAAACAGCTGCTTGTTATCTTCAAAAAAGCATTCCATCTCGCCTTTAGAAACAAGGTAGGATAGATACGAGCGCAATGTTGTCATACAAGTTGAATACTGTAGTATTTCTAAATTGAGATTATATCTGTCGAACAGCTTTTTTAATATTTCATCGATATTAATTGCCGTTTTACAGATGTTTTTTATTGTAAAAATAATTTCTTCAATGTTTTTAATATTCGCATCAACCAATGAGGATATATCGTCTACCGCATCACCGTGAGATGGTATAAACAACTTCCCTTTAAGCCCTTTTGCTCGATTTAAACTATCTAAATGGCTTTCAATATCACATATATGAATAATTTTATACTTTAAAGCTACTTTCTCTTCGACATACAGGTCACCTAGGCAAAAAACACCGCTTTGAAGCTCATAAACAGACATATCAAGCGAATGTCCTGGAAAACTGTGTCTCACAATTCCCTGTGGCAGTATATTTGTAAACCTTGTTGCAGGGTCTGAGAGGAAAAACTTATTAAACTGCTTTTCTAGCGGTTGCCCACCTGTTAAGAGACGTAAATTCAGGATGGGATTTTTTATTACAGCCCCTTCTATTCCATCTAGGTATACAGCCGCATTTGTCTCATTACAGATGTATTTATTTCCCCCTGTGTGGTCGGCATGGTAGTGGGTATTTAATATATGAGTTATCTCAAAGCCATATTCATCTACCGCTAATTTTAGTTTCTTTACATGTCCTTTATCAATACCGGTATCTATTACTGCTACTTTATCACCGCTATATCTATACACAATGCTGTTGCAGTGGGCGCGATACAAAAAAACATTCTCCGCTACCTCTTTAAATGTAAACATAATCTACTCCAAACTAAAAAATAACAAAAAGCTTAAAACAGCGAAATCTGTGTCGTCGCTGGGACATCGCCTAGTGCACCAGACTTACTTAACATCTCAATTACCGTCTTTGAAACTCCACTTTGTATACGAAGTTCTTCAACTGAAAGGTAATCTTTCTTCATTGCCGTCTGTTTAAGGCTGTGTGCAGCGCTCTCACCAAGACCTTTAAACGATATGAACGGCAGTCTTATCTTGCCTTCTTCGATGTTATATCTTATAGCGTCACTCTTATCAAGGTCTACCCCTAGAAACTCAACGCCCCTCTCCATAGCTTCATTTACGATATACAGAATACCTAATATCTCATCCTCTTTTGCTTTTCTATCAAGACCCTTAGCTACAAGCTCTGCTATCTTCTCTTTAACAGCAGTTTTACCACCCATAACTGTTTCTGCATCAAAATCCTCGCCGCGGACGGTAAAATATGTCGTGTAAAACTCTATTGGTCTATACAGCTTAAACCAAGCAAGGCGAACAGCACCTGTTACATAGGCAGCAGCATGCGCTAGCGGAAACATATACTCAATCTTGTTACAGCTATCAATATACCATTCAGGTACATTGTGCTCTTTCATGAGTTTAATATCGTTTTCAGTTAAAACGCCAGTCTTCTTACGAACCCTCTCCATTATATTAAATGAATCAGATGCAGTGAGTCCTCGAAGCATAAGGTAGGTCATTATACTATCCCTTGTTCCTATTACTTCAGAGATAGTACAGGTTTTATTCTTAATAAGCTCTTGTGCATTCCCAAGCCAAACGTTTGTTCCATGCGATAGACCTGAAATCTGCAATAGATCAGAAAAGTTTTTCGGTTGGCATTCAATAAGCATCTCGCGGACGAAATCAGTTCCCATTTCAGGAATACCGAGCGTTCCTGTCTTGCTGAAAATCGCTTTTTCAGTAACTCCAAGCTCTGCAGGGGAGGTAAATAAGCTCATAACCTTCTCATCACTCATTGAAGTTGAAAGAACTGAAATTCCACTCAAGTCTTCAAGATATTTATACATCGTCGGAACGTCGTGCCCTAGTATATCAAGCTTTAGAATAGTGTCATGGATTGACTTAATATCAAAATGGGTAGTTTTAACATCGCTATCTTTATCGTCTGCGGGTCGTTGAACAGGGGTGAAATCGTGCACATCGTATTCCCTCGGTATAACAACCATTCCACCTGGATGCTGACCTGTTGTTCTTTTTATTCCTGTACAGCCAATTGTCAACCTGTTTTCTTCTATCTTTCGAACAGTCCTACCTTCTGCCTCGAGATATTTTTTAACATATCCATAGGCGGTTTTATCTTTAACTGTTGAAATAGTTCCAGCTTTAAAAACATATTCCGACCCAAAAAGTTCTTCGGTCTATTAATGTGCTCTACTCTGGTATTCACCTGAGAAATTGAGGTCGATATCGGGCGCTTTATCACCGTCAAAACCAAGAAATGTTTCAAATGGTATATTGTGCCCATCCTTTAAGAGAGCGCTACCACAATGTTCACAGTTTTTATCAGGCATATCAAAGCCAGAGCCATACTCACCTTCGGTAAAGAATTCGCTTGATTTGCATTTGGGGCAAACATAGTGCGGTTGGAGAGGATTAACCTCTGAAATACCTGCCATACTTGCCGCAAATGACGAGCCAACAGAGCCCCTACTTCCAACATAATATCCATCTTGTTCTGAGCGGAAAACAAGCTTTTGCGCAATGATATACATAACGGCAAACCCATTTTGTATAATACAGTCAAGCTCTCTCTCCAGTCGTTCAGAAACGATATTCGGAAGCTCTTCACCATATATATTCTTTGCTTTATCATAGCAAATTTGGCGCAAATCGTCTTCTGCGCCCTCGATTTTCGGTGTATATAGCCCTTTAGGTATAACTAAAAGACCATCTTTAATCATATCGGCAACTTTTTTCGGGTTTTCAATAACTACTTCTCTTGCAACCTCACTTCCAAGGTATGCAAAATCTTCAAGCATCTCATCTGTTGTTTTAAAATAGAGAACACCTCTATCAGTTTCTTTTTTGCCCGGTTGACCAGCAAGCAGAATAGTTCTATATATCCCTTCTTTTGCATCTAGGTAGTGGACATCACCCGTTGCAACAACAGGTTTGTTCTGTTTTTTTCCAATCTCAACTATCTTCTTATTTATCTCTTTGAGCATCTCTTCTGAAGGTATATTTTCACTTAAAACAAGTGAGTAGTTGTTTGAATCAGGTTGTATTTCAAGGTAGTCGTAAAATGAGGCTATCTTTAAAAGCTCTTTATCATCCTTATCCGCCATAACAGCCCTGTAAAGCTCACTACGATTACAGGCAGTGCCTATAAGCAATCCCTCTCTGTGAGCTATTATTTCACTCCTTGGAATTCGAGGTTCTCCATAATAGTAATCAATATGTGATTTAGTTATAAGTTTATATAGGTTTTTAAGCCCTACCTCATCCTTTGCAAGGATTGTTGCATGGTATCTTGATAGTCTTTTTGTATCTTTGTTCGAAAGAAGTACCCTTAGCTTTTCAAAGCTATCTGTATCGTATTCTTTTTTCGCTGCCTCAAGCATTATCAAATAGATTTTTGCTAAAACTCCCGCATCATCTGAAGCTCTGTGGTGGTTAAACGCGCCGAGATTTAAACGTTTTGCAACGGTGTTTAGCCGGTGGTTTTTCATTCCTTTAAATAAAAACTGCGCAATACGAACAGTGTCTATTGAAGAAAAGTCAAAGGGGATATCCGCCCTGTGACAGGTAGCTTCGATAAACGATATGTCAAATGGAGCATTATGTGCAATCAAGAGTTTTGATTTGCCACAAAACTCAAAAAAACTTTTAACAGCACCCACCTCATCTGGTGCATCTGCTACATCATTATCTGTTATTCCTGTAAGCTTCGTTATATGTGCAGGTATCGGTTTTTTCGGATTCACAAATGTTTGAAAAGTATCGATAATCTCGCCGTTCACGATTTTAACAGCACCAATTTCAGTCATCCTCTCAAACTTCGCACTAAGTCCTGTTGTTTCTATATCGAACACTATTGTTTCAATATCAAAACTGCCTGATACATCGCCAACAACTGCTGATTCTGAGTCGTCTGCCATATTGCACTCAACACCATAGATGACCTTAAACTTCTCATTCTTCTTTTTTGCTGCATAAGTTGCATACATAGCGTCTGGAAATGCTTGTATTACACCGTGGTCGGTAATGGCAATTGCATCATGACCATATTCAACCGCTCTCTCGATTAACTTTTTAACATCACAAAGTCCGTCCATATTTGACATGTTTGTATGTGTATGTAGTTCAATTCGCTTATTCTCTGATGTATCCTCTCTTTTGAAAACAGAAATTTTCGCAATACTTCGTGGAAACATCATTATATCTTTATCAAAACTATCATAGGTGACCTCTCCTGATACCAAAATAGGGTCGCCTATTTTAATAGTTTTTAATTCATCATAGTTTATCTCTTCTTTTTTTCCAATAGATTTCAAAAGAATAGAGCTTGTGTCATCGGTTATTCCAATAGAATAGATATTTACATAACCGCCTCTCGCCTCTCGCTCATCAATAGAGAAAACTGTACCCCAAACAGTTGCATAACCACTGTCGATAGAAATTTCACAGAGTGGTGTGGGTTTTGTTTTTATAGCTCGTCCCTTTAGCATAGAACAGCTATCTGGGATAAATGGAAGCTCCTCAATATCAAAAGCGAATTTCGATCCGTTTTTCTTCTTCCTTGCAGCTGGCGCTCTCCTCTGCTCAACCATTTCTTTTGTTAGCTTTGGAAGTGTGTCATCCGGCACTGGAGGTGTATCGCTAATAGTCCCTATAAATTCAATCTGTAACAAAACATTAAAAGATGATGCGATAAGCTTTAAAAACTTACTTTCAAATCCAGTTAAAGACAGAGAACTTAAAGCCCCCGATAGAAGGGTAATTGTTAGTTTATTATCAGTTAATGAAAACTCACTATCAACTAGTGCCGCGCGAACAAGCGGTTCTTCAGCACAAAGATAATGCGCTAACTGCTTTAAGTTTTTATAAGTGGGCTCTACTTGAAATCTTGGAATTATCTCAACTGCCGAAATTTTATATATTTCTTTCAAAGCATTTTCAGCAGTTTTTAGATCATCTATCTCTATCATCTCCATAGCGCAAATTAAGACCGCAATAAATGTGCGGTCTTCATTTGACTCTATACGCTCAACTACCGCATCTTCAATCTGCGGTACAACAGTTATATTTTTGAAAATCTCTATAAATTTTGCCAACTAAACCTACCCCCGAGTATCGTTATCGATTACCTCAAACAAAGAATCGATAAGTTTATCCTCTGCTACCTTTAAAACTATTTCGCCTTTCTTAAACACGACGCCAACTCCTCGTCCACCAGCAATACCATAATCGGCCTCTTTTGCTTCGCCTGGACCATTTACAAAGCAGCCCATTACCGCTACTTTAAAGTTGCCTTCATAACTTAAAAGCCGCTCTTCAACTTTACTTGCAAGCTCTACTAGACCAATTCCCGTCCTACCACATGTTGGACATGATATCATAGTGGGTCCGAAACTTCTCAAATCAACTGCCCTTAAAATATCCTTTGCCGCAGCTATCTCTAAAACCGGATCTGCTGTTAGTGAAACTCTTATAGTCTCGCCTATCCCATCCGATAAAAGTGATCCTATGCCAATAGCCGACTTTATAAGCCCCATCCTCTCTGTACCTGCTTCGGTAACGCCGAGATGCAATGGGTAGTCAACTGTTTGTCGCATAAGACGATATGCTTCTATCATCGTTTTAACATCTGATGTTTTTATAGATATAACAATATCGTGAAAATCTTCATTTTGCAGTATCTCAACATGACGCATAGCACTTTTAACAAGCGCTTTCGCTGTTGGATGTGAAAACTCTTCTAAAATATCACGTTCAAGACTTCCGCCATTAACCCCTATTCTAATAGGTATCTTTGCTGATTTGCATGCTGAGACTACCTGTTGAACTCTGGTAATATCTCCGATATTACCTGGGTTTAATCGTATCTTATCAATCCCCTGTGCAATAGCTTCAAGGGCAATTCTATAATCAAAATGAATATCCGCAACAACAGGTATTGAAACTGCTTTTTTAATCTCATAAACAAGCTTGCAGTCTTCTATTGTAGGCAGAGCAAAACGGATAATCTCGCATCCTGCTTCCTCAAGCGCTACCGCCTGTTTTATATTACCTTTAATATCACTGCTTTTCACCGAGAGCATAGATTGGATAGCAATGGGATTATCTCCGCCAATTTTAATATTGCCTATCTTAACTTCTCTTGTTTTTTTCATAAATCT
>CAYJGP010000008.1:0-10317 GCA_964369435.1 uncultured Oscillospiraceae bacterium
AGAGTAGCTAGTTATATGGCTTAAAAGGTATTCGATATTTGGTAGAGAGGTGTCATTTAAGGTGATATCGTAAATATTAACCTCACTATACTGAACATCGGTGAAATCAAGCCTGATATGGCTTAAATAATGAAGAGGGAAGCAGGTGGCATATTTTCCATCACCTACATGATAAAATAAAACAGCTTCATAACGAACTTCCGCTCCAGCGTGCGAGCCTGTAATGAACCCAACTATCTCGTGCGGCGGTATATCATAATCTGCTCTAAATGATATATTTACAACTTCAGTTTCTGGAAGGTAGTTCATCTGTGAATCAACTGTATTTGTATAAATTGTTGTACCATCTAAAATATCGGTATCTTCAGAAGTCATTTCGTAGAGGTAAACATACTTATCCTTTTCAGAAACCAAATTTATATGCATAGCACTTAGGATGGTGCCTCTTTGAGAGATAACAAAAAAGCCGAAGAATATAGCAATAAAAATAATAGGAGAAAAAATTAAAAAAAACTTTACTTTTTTATTCATTTTCATCCTCCGAGATTGATATTACTGAATCGAGATCGATAAAACCAACGTTAGCTCTATCGGTCAAAACTTCAATGGTTAAAATGTCATAAAGTCTGTGGTATACCTGTAAACTTCCATCTAGATCAAAGTGGGTTGCGGCAAAAGAGAGGAAAAAGGGTCCGCCATATAAAGGCATCGTCTGGTTAAAGCTCACAACGATGCTATCGCCCTTTTTATAACTGCCGGTTAGAATATTGTTAAACATCGTGTTTGTGCCGGCAATTTCTGTGCCTTTAACATCCTTGATAGTCATCGCGAAAATCGGATCCGTTACATCTTCATTAAAACGAACACGATATGAAATTGTGCATTTTTCGCCTTTTTCGATAGTAGTTGTCAGCACATTATCTTTATTAAATACGCCAAAATCATAAATCTGAGCTTCTTTGCTACCGTATTCTTGTGCAGATTCGTTTACATTGAGCTTGTTTTTCCAAAGAGACTTCGCCATCTCTTCTGAAGTTTCCAGAAAGTCGTTTCCTTCTTTAGTGGTTAGTGACTTCTTATATAGGTCTACTATCACTTTTGGAATACCTTTATCAACAACTTCGCCTTTATTTAGAAGAACAGCATAGTCGCAATATCTAATAACGCTATTTAAATCATGGGTTACAAAGAGGATAGTTTTGCCGCGCTCGATAAATTCTTCAAATTTCTTATAGCATTTGAGCTGGAAAAAAGCATCACCCACAGATAGCGCTTCATCTACTATCAAGATATCAGGATCAACATTTATAGCAACAGCAAAAGCAAGTCGCACAAACATGCCACTTGAGTAGTTTTTAACTGGCTGATTGATAAAATCTCCGATATCAGCAAATTTAATGATATCTGGAATTCTCTCTTTCATCTCGTTTTTTGGAATGCCCATTAAGGCACCGTTGAGATATATATTTTCAATTCCGGTATATTCGTGGTTAAAACCAGCACCGAGCTCTAGCAAAGCAGAAATACGCCCATTAACGCTACACTCGCCACTCGTCTGAGAGAGCACACCTGTTATAACCTTTAGCAGAGTTGATTTTCCACTTCCGTTAGCACCTATTATACCAGTGCAACTGCCTTTTTTCACACTAAAAGAAACGCCATTTAAGGCGTAGAAATCCTTATAGTAGCTGTTTCTACCAAAATTTACAGCCTCAAGTAGGCGATGAATATTGCGCTCATAAAGCTTGTATACTTTTTTGAGGTTCACTACCTCAATAATATTTTCCATAAAACTCTCCGTTTTATATTTTAAACTATTATATCATATTTAAACGTTTTGCAAAAGAAAAAAATATAAACAACTATCTAGAAAATAATAAAACTAAACAAACGGACAGATATAAAGAAAAATAAGCATTTTCTAGATATATTAATAAAAAATTACTGCTAAAATAAAGAATAGTATTAAAATAGAGTTCAAGAGATATAGCCAAAGTGCGATTTTTATAGTATATTATTAATAGCTAATATTTATAGTGTAAAGATAACTTTGCGGATTGTTAAATGTGCCGTTTGGCACATGTGTTTTGAATTTTAAATTTGATATAATTAATCCAGAAGGTGATCGGATATATTTTATCGATGAAAAACGAGCATTGTAATTCATAGATATAAAGCTTCGAGCCGACAAATTAAATTATAGAACAATAGTTGCAAAGGAGAAAAGTGTTATGGGTTTTTTTGATAAACTTAAAAAAGAGATGGGGAAAAATGTTAAAGATGCAGTAGGAAATATTGCGGATAATCAAAATAGCGATGGACTTGCAAGAGCAACTTGCACAAAAGTTGATATCAGCAGTATGCCAGCAACCCTTGATCAGTTCAAATCGATGGACGGAGCGGATTTTAAAGATCCAAATAAGGTTGTAGCGCTCACGGTAGTTGCGCTATGCATTTATCCGCTAAATAAAGATTTATCTATCGAGATGTTAAATTATCTAAAAGGGCCACGCCCGCTCTCGAATTATGAAATTCAATTTTTAAGCGATCGGTTTAGAGATAAGAAATACCTAGCGGCTTCATATTTTGAAGGGGCTACACCTGAGAATGAATATGAACCAAGTGAGCCGCTTGAAATTAAGGTTTATAAAACTTCACATAGTGAGGATTTAATTGGCGAAGGGTATCTACAACTGTTTTTGAAATCAGGTGGAGCAGATAGTGCGCGAGGAGTGAAGCTGCGCCAAAAAGAATCTACCGGAGAATGGTTTTTGTGGGAATACCACCTATTACCTGATATCCGAAAACCAAAAAGCGCAGACCCATGGGCATAAGTGATGCCAGTAGAAAGTGATAAAAAATAAGGTTGTGGCACTTGTTGCCACAGCCTTATTTGTAAGAAGTAAGTAAATGAATGGAGAGATGAGAAATGTTTGAAAAGCTAAGAGCAAAAGCACGATATGGTTTTGATAATCTTATGTCGAAAGGAACAGTATCGCTTATAACCGTTCTGTTTCTAGCTACTGCCGCTGTTATAGTAGTTGCTGCTTTAATTGCTATAATTTTTAGCAACACAACTTTTGGACAGAATGTTTGGGCGGGAATTATGCACACTATCGATGCTGGAACTATTACAGGTACAGACACAGGCGATGTTCCTTTTTTGGTAATAATGAGCATTGTAACCCTTTGCGGACTGTTTATAACTAGTATACTTATAGGTATTATAACTACTGGTTTTGAAGAAAAATTAAATTCGCTAAAAAAAGGAAACTCGCAAGTAGTTGAAAAAAACCACACGATTATACTTGGCTTTGATGAGAATATTTACACTATAATTTCTGAGCTTATTCTTGCAAATGAAAGCAGTAAAGATGAGTGTATTGTTGTGCTTTCAACCGAAGCGAAGGAGGATATGGAAGAAGCTATTAGAGGTCAGATTGAAGACTTTAAAACAACAAGAGTTGTATGCCGGACAGGTGATATTAGCGATGTGAATATGCTTAAAAAGTGCGCCCTCTCTGAGTGTCGCTCGGTTATAGTAAATGTTCATGATGATTTTATTGTTATAAAAGCTATACTTGCAATAAATAACTATTTTAGTGAAGTTGCAAAGACATCGAATATTCCGTGCATCGTAGCGACAGTCAACGATAATACAAACTACGATGCGGGTGTAATTGCCGGTGAGGGTAATGTTGAGATAATGCTTACAGATGATACTATATCTCGCATTATAGCGCAGACTTGCAGACAGTCAGGGCTATCTGAAGTTATGACTGAACTATTTGATTTCGATGGAGATGAGCTCTATTTTGAGGATGTTCCAGAGCTTGTTGGGGCATCATTTAGAGATATATCGAAGAAGTTTGAAAAAGCGGTGGTATTTGGAATTAAGCGCGATGGAAAGGTTATGCTAAATCCAGATGCCGGCACGATTATGCAGGCAGGTGATAAGCTGATACTGCTAATAGCAGATAATGGGGAGATGCAGGTTGTAGAGCCTCCAAAAATAAATATAGAAGGTGTTGTAAAAGATATTGATAGCATAGCTGCGAATAAACCTGACAACATCCTTATAATAGGAGTTAACAATATGCTTTACCGCATACTAAAAGAGCTGGATGAGTACTCTGCGAGTGGTACAACAGTAATAGTTGCGGACGAGACAGCATCAAGCTTTAGTGTGGAGGAGAGAGAATTTAATAATATAACGCTTAAAACTGAAGACTGCGATACAAGAAAACGAGAGGAGCTCGATAGGCTTGTCAGCGGCGGTGTTATGAATATTGTATTGATAAGCGGCGATGAGTGTGATACTGAACTTTCAGATGCAGAAATGTTGCTAAAACTTATTCATCTGCGTGATATATGCGAGAAAAGAGACCTTTCATTTAATATTACGAGTGAGATGAAAAATCCATCGAACCAAAAGCTTGCACGGGTTGCAAAGGTTAATGATTTTGTTGTCGGCAACTATATAGTTAATATGATGATGGCTCAGATTTCTGAGAATCGTGACCTAGCGGTAGTGTTCCGTGAACTTCTAAGCGCAGATGGCAATGAGATATACATAAATCCAATAACAAATTATATAGATATCGAAAAAACTGTAAACTTCTATGATATTACAGAGATAGCTTGTATGCGCGGCGAGGTAGCTGTTGGATATAAGCGCACCACAAAAGATGGCTTTGATATAATTGTAAATCCTAAAAAGAGCGATAACATCACATTTAATAAAAATGATGCGTTAATCACTCTGTGTAACTGATAAATCAACCGTTTTGATTTAAAATCACCAGGCAAAATTATATAATATTACTATCTAAATGGGGGGAGGATAGTTTGTGCAAAAAAACAAAAGAGCTTTTTTAATAGCGATTATGGTAGCAGTGATTGCTGTCGTAGTTTTTGCGATGCCTTTATTTTTTGCAATTAATCCTCAATGCACATACGTTGTAAAAGAGAGTGACTCTCTTTATATAAACGCAATAAACGAAACCTCGCAAGATATAACGATAGATAAAACGGAATACAACTCAACAACAAGAGATTTTTCCTTTGGGGAAAACATAGCGCTATATCATACATCCGCTATACCGCTTGCCCTTGCAAATAATGACTATTGTTTTAATGCGCATATCACAAAAACAGTTGTTATAGCAGTTGACCGTGAGCAGACAGATGAAAAAATAGATAGCTTTGCAGATGTTCTATCAACAAACCAGCAGATAAACTTTGATTTTGGAGCTAGAATTGCAACGAATGCATGGGAGTATCCGCAGACTCATCAGATAGTTACGGCGATGGCACAGGCGGTTTATGGCGAGTATGATATCGAGGGGTTAGCAGAAGATTTTGCAAAAATATATAACGAGGGCAGATTTTTTGTAGATGATATGTCGAAGCCGATAATAGTAACTACCGATAGCACTGCTGTAGAACTTATAAAAAGCGGCAGAGAACTTGAGATTATTATTCCATCTGATGGTACCCTAAGCTTTGATTTTGGCGCGCTTGTCTATTGTGAGAGCATAGTTTTTGAAGACACGCTAAGCGATAAACTGCTAGAGCTTGGATTTAGACTGCCAGATGGAACTGCAGATGAGAGGTATTACCCGACTGCTGAGCAGTATCTGAATACAAGCTATGTTGCGGATATTGATGAGTATAGCCTTGTGACAACGACGCTATCAAGAACTTTTAGACGCGAAGCTTTTGATACGAGACACTATGGATTTGCAAACCAGATAGAGACAACAACCTTCTTTTTGCCACTACTGCTTATAACAATCTGCTATATGATAGGTGTTAAGCGGCGGATATCGGATAGAGTAATTCGAAATCAACTTTTTGTAGCGCTGATACTTCTAATATTCTTTATCACGATAGGTCTTTTAAAATCGCTAAATTCCTCAAGTGAAGTTATCGAAACAACACTATGGTATTTATATTATCTTCCTATATTGTTTTTGCCCGCTCTGTTTGTGAAAATAGCACTACATGCAGGACACAAGAGGATAAGTCAGAGGGTTTTGCGCGCCTATAATGTGTATTTTGTCTTGACATTTATTCCACTTCTGCTTGTCTTCACAAACAATCTGCACAACTTTATTTTCATAGTGCACGATTATATGCACAGTTACTTTACACATAATGTAGGTTACTATTTTGTTATGGTATGGGTATCGGTAAGTGTTATTTTTTCATACGAACTACTTGTATATAAAAATATTACAAGCCCGAGAAAGGGAGCGTTTATTTACCCAGCACTACTTAGCATAGCGCTTGTAATTTATGCTTGTGCGCGAGCAATGCGCGTTACTTTCTTTGTTGAGTTTGATCTAACTTTTGCAGTGACTATCATGGTTATACTATATATAGAATCCTGTATCCAGAGCAGACTTTTTCCAACAAACAAAGGGTATGACAGATTTTTCAAACATTCAAACCTTGCAATGGAGATAACCGATAATAACGATAAAGCTGTTTATAAATCACTTGTAACTCAAGATGTAAACGAAAATTTCATTAAGAGAAGCAGTAGAATTAGCGGTGGCAGATTTTATTATTTTGAAGATTACACCGCGATTAACACAGCTGAAATGAAGCTCCTTGCTATCAACGATGAAATAAAGAAAAACAATGAGTTTCTGTTGCAAAAGCAGGAAGTTAAGTCGAATTTAGCGGCACTTTCAGCAGAAAAAGCGGCTTATGATAGCATAGATAACATCTTGCTTGTAGGAACTGATAAGATAAAGAGGTATATTGAGCAGATTGCAAGTGGTGCTGATAGGAAAAAACTTATGACCGCTATAAATGTATGTGCAACTATCATGAAAAGAGATAGTATGTACCGCATTAATGCGCTATACCAAGATAGTCAACCTGTTTCTATTCTGGTAAACTCATTTGCTGAAATTAAAGATATTCTAAGTAGTAACAATATTTTCTTAACAATACATTGCGAAGTATTTAAAAACCTCCCAACAGCTACAATAGCTGTGATGTATGCATTTTTTGCATCTGTCACCCTGAGTGCAATAGAGGTTCATTGCAAAGATATTCTATTGCAAATTTATGAAAAAGATGGAGAGATAGTTTTCTCAGCCCTTGCAGATAGAGAACTATTTGAAAAGGAAAAATTAGAAAACCTCCCAAAATATAAGATAGAATACACAGTGGTAGCAAAAGATTGGGAAGACTCAAAAATTTATCTTCTAACATTTAAAAGTAGTGATGAGGTGCAAGATGATTGATTTATTTTTCTATCCACAAAACCTGCTTTTTGTTGTATTTTTTGTTCTACTGCTCCTATTTGCGGTTCAAGGGTCGTATCTGTGTATCAACCTGCTAAACTTCCGGCTTCGAGAAAAATATATGCTTTTAGGCGAAGGACTTCTACTTGTACACATCGCTATGATGGCTATGACAATAGTAACGGTTATGGTGAATGTCCGACACGATGTAATAGACCTTGCAAATTATGATAAAATACTATATCTATCAGCTGCATTTAGCATTGGGTATTTTGCTTATTCATCGGTGAAAAAGGTAGCCTATAGCATCCTAGCACTCGTTGCAACAACCTTGACTTTACCTGTAGTTGCTCAGATAATTGAAAACGGATATATCATATTTTTGCTAATTTCGGTGGTGATTTTATACTATCGGATAATAAGCTTGATATATGATACTCTAAAAAGGCAGAGAAATGAGCTAAACGCCTTTTCGGTCATCGACGGACTAAATACCCTTCCCTGTGGTGTGCTATTTTGTGATGCTAGAGGATATGTTTTTTTAACAAATGTAAAGATGATGGAACTAGCAACAGAGTTTATGGAAACAGAGCCTAAAAACGGCCTTATCTTTTGGGACAAATTGCAAAGCAGCCATCTTCATAATGTAGAATCACAGATGGTGGAGGGAGATGTGCTGTTGCGCACATCAAATAGTGCATGGAGGTTTTCAAAACAGCAGTTTTCTTCAGGTGGTGTGCAGTATATTGAAATTACCGCAATAGATGTGACAGAGAGTATAGGTGCTTTTTATGCCCTTGAGGAGGAGAATAAAAAGCTTGAGCAACAGAGCGCGGAGATACAAAAACTCACCGAAAATATAGAGGCGCTTCAAAGAGAGCGTGAATATTCAAGGATACGCTCAAGGGTACACGATGTTTTAGGGCAGAGGTTAACAGCAATCCAGAAGATAATGCAGAGCGGTGAAGAGCCAGATTATGATATGCTGCTATTTCTATCAGAAGACGCTATTGCGAATATTAAAGAGCGAAAAGGTGGAAACGCAAAAGAGCTTTTTTCGGATATCTATCAATATTTTCATAAGATAGGATTGGATATAAAGCTATATGACCCACTTCCAAAAGATGAGCAGATCGCATTTTTGTTCCTATCTGTGTTGCGAGAAGCATCGACAAATGCTATCAAACATGCAGCTGCAACGAAAGTTTATGCAAAGATTAAGGAAACAGATGGAAACTACCGGATAGAAATAACAAACAACGGTGAGCGACCAAAAAAGAGCATTATAGAGGGCGGCGGACTGTTTGGAATACGCGGTCGTGTTGAGAATGCAGGCGGTGTTTTAAGGGTTGAGTTAATACCTGAGTTTAGTTTGATAATAACGATATCTAGGGGGAGTGCAGATGATAAAGGTTTTTATAGTTGATGATCACAAATCTGTCCTTGATTCATTTCGTAATATTGTAGAGACAGAGCAGGATATGGAGATTGTTGGAAGTTCAAGTGATGCGAAATCGGTAGTTAGCTTATGCAAAGAAGTAGCGCCTCATCTTGTGCTGACCGACGTTTCAATGGAGAAGAGCGACAGTGGAATAACCTTGACTGAAAAGCTGAAATTTGAGTTTCCCGAGATAAAGGTTATTGTTATGTCGGGATTTGATGAAATATCCTACATACCAAAGGCAAAGGAAGCCGGTGCAGATGCTTTCTTATCAAAATCTGAGAGCATTGAAAGTTTTGTGGATATGATACGCGCTGTTATGAATGGAGAGGGAAGTTTTCCGAAAACTCCACAAATACCAACCGCAGTCGGCGAAGCGCCTTTCACCGAGAGAGAGCTTGAAATTTTGCGACTACTCTGCCACTCGTATACGCGCAAAGAGATTGCAGACGAGATGCATATAGCGGAGGGGACAGTAAAGCGACATATTGAGAATATGCTGACTAAATCAAATTTAAAAAGCACAATGGAGCTTGTTATTTTCGTTATAGGAAATGGCTGGATTTCTTCAAAAGCATAGTTATTTTTTACGATGATTAATTTAAAGATAGGGTGTGTTATAAAACACGCCCTTTTTTATATATTTGGTTTAGCTCGACAGTTTTGAAAAGTAGCTGAAAACAGCGATTAAATTGCAGACAAAAAGCAGTATAAGCATAGCACGAATTTGCTGTTTTGCTATCTGCTGGTTTTATAATCTGGGGGTAGATGTAAAGGGCGAAATTCACACTATACTAGCTCGGAAAAATGTGCCGTTTGGCACATTCACATAGTATTTTTATTTTGATAAAATTCAAATGAAAGGTAAAAAGAGTTTGTTGGGATCTAAAAAGATACGAATTTATTCAAAAAAATATATGGTAGAAAGGCGGCAATGGTTATGGGTTTGTTTGATAAAAAAGAATGCGATATTTGTGGAGATAAGATAGGTCTTTTGGGAAATCGTAAATTGGAAGATGGAAATATGTGTAAAGACTGCGCAAAACTTTTATCTCCTCTTTTTGATGAGCGCAGAAACTCAACAGTAGACGAGATAAAAGCGCAACTAGATTACCGCAAGCAAAACGAAGAGGCGGTGAGGGCCTTCTCGCCCACTCGTTCACTAGGTAAGGATAACGAGATAAAGATTGACGAGCGAAGTGGAACATTTATTTATTGTAAAAGAGATAACTGGAGGGATGAAAACCCCGATGTTATCATGCTCTCACAGGTGCTAAACTGTACACTTGATATAAAAGAGGATGAAGAGGAGCTATACCGCGAGGTTAATGGTGAGAGGAAAAGCTATATTCCGCCTCGCTATAGAACATTGTATGAGTTCCACCTTGATATTCAGATAGAGAGTCCATGGTTTAACGATATTAACCTAAGGCTCGACAACAACTTTGAGGATATAGATAATCGTTATAGCGAAGAGTATAAACGATATGAGCAGATAGCTTATGAAATCGCTGCTGCACTTGGCAAACCGATAATGGGCGGATATTCTGCACAGGGAATGCCACAGCAAAACGGCTATCAGCAGGGTGGATACCCTGGGCAAGGAATGCCACA
>CAYJGP010000008.1:10417-21199 GCA_964369435.1 uncultured Oscillospiraceae bacterium
TGCCACAGCAAAACGGCTATCAGCAGGGTGGATACCCTGGGCAAGGAATGCCACAGCAAAACGGCTATCAGCAGGGTGGATACCCTGGGCATGGAATGCCACAGCAAAACGGCTACCAACAAGGTGGATATCAACAGCAAGGAATGCCACAGCAAAATGGCTATCAGCAAGGTGGATATCAACAACAAGGAATGCCACAGCAAAATAGCTACCAACAAGGTGGATATCAGCAGCAAGGAATGCCACAACAAAACGGATATCAACAGCAAGGTATGCCTGTACAAGGTGGATACCAACAGCAAAACGGGTTTGCAGGCCAGCAGACAGGGAATATGGGGACACCGTGTTGCGCTGCTTGTCAAGCGAATACTGCACCAGATGCGAATGGAAAGTGCCCTTTCTGCGGATATGATATGTAGTTTAGAGCTAGAAGAGGAGAGTTATTATGGATCCGTCAAGTATTATCGGAAACTGGGTAGCTAAAGAGGTTTTATCATCTACCGATACGATTCCACAAAATATACCATCGGTTGACCAGATTACTTTATCATTTGATGATATGGGAATGTTTGAGCTTGCTATAGATACAGTCCAAAAGGGAGAGTGCGTCTTTACAGGGACAGAGTTTTGGATGCTAGAAGAGTGCGCTTTGAATAAGGTAGAGCGAGGGATGGGCGACCCAAAAGAGCTTGGGATTTTTCTTGTAGTAGATGGAGATAGTATAATCCTAGATTTTAAAGAGTATAAAATAAAGTTTGGTAAACTATAAAGAGCTATAAAAGTTAATAGTTAAAAAGCATTGCGGCAGTATAATAAAACCGCAATGCTTTTTTGGACAAAAAAACGACTGCCAATTAAGGCAGTCGTTTTAACTTTTAGCTTTAAACTTGCTCAGTCTCTTCTTTTTTCTGTCTCTTTATTAAGATTATTACAATAAAGATAGCGATTAGAGCAGCAAAGATAATTGCTATAAGCAGAGGACTTATTCCACCACTTTCCGCTACTTCGGTGAATGGGGAAACAGTAGTCGGAACGCCGCTCTCAACTATAACAGTTGATTCATAACTCTTATCAGCGTAGACAAATCGAATTGTATGTTCACCGTCATCTAAGCTTTCAAAGACAGAGCTTCTAAGTGTTACAGTATTATCGTCAGCGATTAGAATATCGCTTTGATCCACCTTTGTATCGCCGATGAAAATTTCATCTGGGATATCAGCAGGAGGAATGACAGTGATATTACCATCGTCATCAACAGAAGGTGTTGTTGTAGCAGGAGGTGTACCATCGCCATCACCGGTATCGGTTGGAGGCGGTGTTTCTCCGTCGCCATCACCTGTGTCGGTTGGAGGAGGTGTTTGCTCATCACCTTCATCAGGAGGGGTTTCTGTATCAGTAGGCTCTGTTACGGTGCCAATAGGAGCAAATATTGCCCTTATCGAATGTCCGCTTGAAACTGCAGGGAAGATATAAGCAGTAGGTGTGCCAACAGAAGTTCCATCAACTATAACATCTGATAGATAGTACCCGGCGCCAGGAGTGATAATAAATGTAACATCAGCACCAGAGAGTACTGCGAGGTTGCCATCTGCTCCGCCATCTGGGTAGATAGTACCAAATCCTAAAGTTTCTACAGCAATGTTGTGGTAAACTGGTGAAACTATTGTTTCTGTGACTACCGAGAGGGTTCCTTCAATTCTATCGGTGATGATATAGTTGCTATTTACAGTTCCACCAACTATGAGAATATCATAGCTTCCAGCTGCTGTCATATCAGGCAGTACCGAGAAATTAAGCGTTGGCTCTGTTAGGAGAGCGTCGCTGCCCACAAGTCCTGTGGCGGTATAAGTCGGTGTCGGGGTTGCGTCACCGACCTTTGCTATAATATTATCCGCCTTTAGGGTGATTTCTTTTTGGTTAACAGTTAGCGTGTAGGATTTTGTTGAAGCAGCGTAATTAACACCTTCAACCTCTCCTGCAGCAGCTGTTGCTTTAATGGTGACTACACCTGCCGAAACTACTGTAACTTCACCTGTTGTAGCATCAACAGTTGCTACTGCACCATCTCCAGAAACTTTAACAGCTTCGTAGGTAACTGCTGTTTTGTTTCCAAAAAGTGGGTTTATAAACGGAGTGAAATCGCCATAGGTTTTAGTTATAGAGGTATCTTTAAAGGCAAGTGTTTGTAGGTTACTGCCAGCGGAATAGATAGTGAAGTAGCCGATAACCTCTTTGCCCATAACCGAAATGGTTTCAGCGGAGGTGGCTTTAACTTCGTAATCGCCAACTGTTGTAGGCTCTGTCGCTACAAACGGGTCGCTACTTCCAGCTATACGATAACTAAAGGTTGGATGCGCTCCATTTTGCTTACCGTTATAAGTTACAGTCGGTGCAGGTAACTGCCCTACTAAAATATCCTCTTGGTTTACAGAAGCGAGGTTATTGATCGCTTTACCGGTAGCTTCCCATATAGCTGTAAACTCTATTGTCTTTGTAACATTAAATTTGTATCCAGGATCGAATGTTTCAACTGAACCTGTGAAGTCGTTTGTTGAGTAGCCTTTAAACTCATATCCCTCTCTTGTTGGAGGAGTGGTTGGGATAATGTATTCGGTGCCTGAAGTTCTAATTGCATTAATCGGAAGACCGAAAACAGATGAGTCAGATACGCCATCATCAAACCTTACAGAGTAGTTGCTTATCGGAGTCAAATCACGGATTACCGGTTGCAAGGTTATGTTGCTACTCGAGAAACGAATAATCGTGCCTGGCTTATAAACAGTAATACCGTCAGTCCAACCTTCGAATAAGCGAGCTAAAGTTTGATTATCACTTATTAGGTCGTGGTCTAGTACAAGATGGAAAGGCTTTATAATATCCGGCGCATAGAAGGTTTTAAGGATGTTATCACCATTTTTATAGGTAATTTTACCGTACTCTGTAGATGTAATCGTACCGTCTGAATTTTTCGTGCCATAAGTTGGGCTAATTATAACGGTATCAAAGCCCGGTGTTGCCGCCGCTTTTGCGGTTACATAATAATAGTCCTCACCTTCGCCGTCAGCAGCTTTACCAATAGTTGCAAGTGTGCTATTAGATGTATTCCAGCCGGTGATAATCTCGGTAATGTCTTCATCGTCATTTGCACGGTTGATATTGTTATCGATAAAGATTTTATCATCGATATCGAGATAAACAACCGATTGTTTGCCTATTTCCTGCATACCATCAATAACAGCGCCTGGAATATCAAACATTCCATCGTCGATAACTACCTTTAGCATCTGCCTGTAGGTAAGTTCGATATCGACAACACTATAACCATTGCTCATAAGACCATCAACATAAAATACGAGATAATCCTTATCGGGGTCTGGCTCATCAAAAGATGAATGACTGGTGGAAATATAGCTGTCCGCTCCTGTGGTTTTTATATTTGTGCCACCAGCCGCTAGTACAGCGCCTGGGTTTGGAACTGGAAGCATATATCCTTGGTGGCTATCAGCGCCGTCGCCATATTGCAAGAAGATAGTTTCATTTGGAGCTGAAGTGCCTTTAAATGAAATATTTACCTGCAGATACCGCTCGGTCGTATCAGTTGTCACTTCTACGTGCGAGCAATCGCTACAACTTGAAACATAGGTCACAAATCCAGCGTGATGCCCAGGTGTTCTCTCGAGCTCGCTCATATTGTGAATCTCTTTATCAGTTGTGTAAGTACAATGTCCGCATTGTTTCCAGTGGTGGGTTTCATCATTGTAATTGCCAAGAGAATGTCTTCCGAAATCATCATACCATTTACAATTCGATGGAGATGCTGTTGGATTATCAGACTCGGTACCCTCTCTTGGTGGGTAGCCTAAAACATCCTCGTTAAAAGGACAGCTGAGGCAAACTCGATAGAATGTACCTGTATTTTTTCCATCTTCATCATAGATAGTTACCATATCAAAAGTATGGTCTTTCGGGGTGCTCACTTCTTCAAGACAATAGCCACAAACCTCCCAATGGTGGAAGTCGTCAAAACTCCACTGTAGGTTAGCTGCGTGGTCAATTTCAAGTGAAGCCGCACGGCTCTGGGTGCTCTGACCGACAGAATCGACAACAACACAGTAGATGCCATTATCTTTGTACATATCATAAGTAGTGATAGTTTCATCGCAGATTTTAGCAGGGTCTACTGTTATAAACAGCTCGCTTGTTGTAGCACCTGAAATAGAACCCGATGAATCTACCATTGGACCGTTTCTATCATACCACTGATAGGTAAGCTCTGAACCTTCTGCATAAATTGAGAATTTATAGGTTGAAACACCTGCATTATCAACTAGCACAGATTTTGGCTGTGTAGTTATACGAGGTGCTCTTGCAAATCCACAATCGACACAAGCATAGTGAATGTTCTGGACACCATAATCGTGCCTCTCGGTAGATACTATCTCACCGCAGTCAGCACAGGTTACCGAATGGTAGCTCGTCACATCAGGGTCTGCTGCATCAAGTTGGTTGTAGCTAAGTTCACCGCTGTGGGTTACAAAAACAGGTATTGTAACTGTTTGCGTGTCCCCTGTATCTGTGTCGGTAACTTTAACTGAAACGACTGTCTTCATCGAGCAATCGCTCTCGCTCTCGCCGCTCGGCACAAATAGTGCACTAAACTGTGCCGATGTAAAGAGATGGCTTATTGACGATGTGTTTTCGCCAATATCCTCACCGTTTACCGACCACTCGTAGGTAAGGCCCGAGATATTTGCATAAACTCTGAAGCTACCAGTTTTTTCCTCGGTTGTGAGTTCACCATAGGTGTGTCCCGATGGAATTTCGAATGGATCAGAGGTTTTATAAATCATAAAGCTGTTGACTTTTTCTGCTCCACAAACGGTACACAAACCATCTGCACCAAAGGTGTGGATATCTTTTGAAGATACCTCTTGGCAGTTTGTTACAGTGCAAGTTTTCCAGTGGTGGGTTTTATCTTTTGTCCAGTCAGCTGACCAGCTGTGGCTATGATCCTCTACGTGTGGGAAACTCTCAGTTTTGATAACATGCGCACAAACGGTACAAGAAATGGTTCTCACGCCGTCTGAAGTAGGGGTTGACGGAGTGGTTACCACTGGCGCTGCCGCAGTGTGAGCAGTTTTCGTGTGACGAAGCTCACTGCCGCAATCATCGCAGACGTCTATATGATAGTTTTCATCTGCTGAGTAAATCGCGATGGTAGTTGATGTGTGGTCACACCGCTCATCGGTACAACCGCATTCGCCGCTTTCTTGGTCTATTTCCTGCTGGCAGTCGTAGCAGTAGTAGTCGAGGAATGCAGGGTCTTCAACACAAACGCCATCGTCTGCCGCAGTCGGGCTTAAATCATATGTTATATCATAACAGCACTCTTCGCAAAGACCGCAGTCATCGCAGATAGGAGCGTCGCAATCGCCACAATCAGGGCAGACAAACTCCTCGTGGTCGGGGTCTTCCATACACATATCGTGCTCTGCGCAGTAGTCGCTTGAGTTTTCGCAACACTCGGTACAGAGCTCACAATATGGGCATATCTCATTATCACAAGTTCCGCATTCAGGACAGAGGTGCTCCTCATAATCTGATGAGAACTCGCTTATCCCGTGCTGACAGGTATGGTCGCTTTCAACACAGCCGTTACAGATAAACTCACCCAAAGCTTCAGTTGCTTCTTCGTTTATATTGTCAGGGTCGTACTCAAAGCAGACGGAGCAACAGGTGCAACAATCGACGCAGTGGTCATAGAGGCCGTTAATCTCGCATTCCTCTGCGTTTATCAGACAATCTCCGCACCCAAGGCACTCGTGGTTTGGAGAGGTGAATCCGCCCTCTTCTTCTGCACATTCCATGCAGACTCCGCAGGCTCCGCATACTTGACCGTTGTCGTTAGTAATGGTTGCACAGAGTGCACAGTGGTCGTTTCGCCCTTCACAGCAGCTGGCGCAGTGGTCATCTCCGCCGGCAAGGCATCTATCCTCGTCGTATAGGCATTTGCCACATTCGACACAGTGATGTTCAATGCCGAATTCTTGTTCAATACAATCATCGCATGCACCGCAATCAGGGCAGATATCGCCAGCCCAGTCGTAATGGGTAAAGCAGATGTCACAATCGTCAGTGCCACCGCCACAGCAGTCTTCACAGTGACGTGTCATTGAGTTATCTGCAGTTCCAGGACAAATTTCACTCTCTGCCTTGTATTCATCGCAAATAAAACAGCGCAACATATCTTCGTCGCTCGCCTCTGCGGTGAATGGGCTGTGCGAATGTTCTGGTGCTGCATATGGAATAGCGCCGATACCTAGCATATTTAAAATCATAAGTAGCGAGAGGGTATATTGAATTATGATTTTTCCATGCTCTTTAATTCTTCGCTTCATAGTTTTCCTCCTTTTTTAGTGTCCGCCGGCAGTATTTGGCATAGGCTCGATACTGCCGTCGTCGTTTTGGTTGTAGTTAAAATGCATTATTTGACCTACATAGAAATTCTCTGCATCATCTTGTAAAATAGTTTGTGTGTCACCGTTGTCATCGACAAACGAGAGAGTGGTACCATTTATTGCGATAACCTCACCATGCATTGACGGAAAATCTGATAGTACACTGTGGCTTGCTGGTTGCAAGAACGGCACAACCTCGGTGTTGTCCAAAGAATTTATATCGACTGCTGAAACTGGCGGACTAACAGATGACTCTGACTGGATAAAAAATCCAATACCCATTCCAAGCAAAAGCACAAAAACCATACCATAAATAATGGCTGTCTGTTGTTTAGCTTCTGTTTTTTTATTTAGTTTACCTTTTCCTTTTGAACTTTTAGCCGACATAATTACCCCATCTTTTATTATTTTTAAGACTGTGCTTGCAGAATTATCTATTCTGTATAATTTTATCATTTGTGGCAATTTTGCAACACGCAGAAAACTGTGTAATCAAGCAAAAAAACAGGTAAAAAAATATCTATCCGATTTATGCAAATTGCACCTAACGGATAGATATAATCATTTTTTTATCGGCATACAAAGCGAACTTTTACAGCAAAAGTCGCAAACAAATGATAAAACTTAGATTTCTGATATAATAAATCGCTTAATTGCAACTTCAGCTATGAGTTGCACCATGTTTGTGTAGCCTGTTTTTTCTTTTAGGTTTCGAATATAGTCGTTTAATGTACGCTCTTTTATACCGAGTAGTTCACAGACCTCTTCGTTTGAAAGACCGTTTGCCTTAGCCTGCAAAACTTCTATCTCTCTCTTTGTAAATTCAGAGCTCTTTGCCATACCTATTGTTATTACAGGGGCATCATCTGGATAAAAACGACCTCCAGCCATAACTTTATCCATAATCTGCAAAAGGTCACCCTCGGTGTAGTCCTTATACCAAAATCCTTCGCACCCAATTTCAATTGCCTTATCTATATGACGCTGTTGCACTAAAAATGTGAGGATAATTATCTTTACTGCGGGGTAATGCTTCTTTATTTCAGCGGCAGCAAGTAGTCCGTTCTCTTTGTTTTCGGTGAAAATATCTAGCAAAACAAGGTCAACTGGGCGCTTAGATATAACATCAATAGCCTTGTCTGCATCAAATATACTATCGATAAGCTGATATCTATCATTGCCTCTCTCGAGTGCATATTTCATAAAACCCTGAGAACTTAATTGGTCATCAACTATCAAAACATTAATCATCTGTGAACTCCTTTATAACTTTGATTCTTTGGCAGAACGATAGTCAAGGTGAAATAACTATCGCGCTTTATCTCTATATGTCCACCGAGAGAAGTTGCCATACTGTTAATTGTATTAATACCGCCTCCCGGGGAATTTGTGCTAATTTGTGGGTTGCACAGATTTTTCACAACTAAAACCAACTCATTTTGACTATCGTTGATTTCTGCAAACACCTCTTTTGCATCGGCATGATAGACTGCATTCTTAATCATCTCATAGATTGTGTGATTAATTAAGCCCTGTTCTTCACCGCTTTGCGAAACTTCACCTTGTATATGTAGAGTGCAATCAAGCCTATCTGCAAATTTTACTATATTATCGGTTGTGAGAGTTGTAGTGATAGGTTCGCTGTTTTGTGAATAGCTTGTCATCATACCTGAGAGTGACTCCCATTCGGTTGAGATGGCTTTGATTTCATCATCTTTTGAATCATCGGACAAAATCCTCTTTGTTAAAGCAAGCATACTGCCAAAACTATCGTGAAAATTATTTAAAAGATTTGTTGTGGCAACTGCTGCTGCATTTTCTTCGATTGAGCGAATAAGCATTTTTATGCGAAGCTGCCTATCTATAAGCTTATTATTTGCAGCGGCTTTTTGTTTCGATAAAAAGTATCGCTCTGAAATATCTATTGCCTTTACCTGTATGTAGCTGCCGATATCATCAACTATTTCCTTTTTTGAAAACTGCCATACTTCGTCACCATATCTAAGGGCTGGTGAATTTCCTTCTATAACTGTTAAAGGCAAAGCGGCAGGGGATGTTATAAAGTTCCAAAAGTCGTTTGCATTCTGCAATGGCTTTTTGGTGAAGAGGGAGCAGATTCTGTTCATCTCGCGGTTCCTCAAAAATACATCACCTTCGGTTGAAAAAAATATAAGAGCTTGTGGCAGATTATCTATACCGTCTTTAATGCTCATTCGATTGAGATTATTTTTGTTGCTATTAATAACGCTAATCAGTATAAATATGCTAAATAAAAGCACAAACAACGCATAGATAGTGTAAATATAGGCGGGGAGGGTATCGAGGGATATAGACAGGGATGAGGGGGGGGGGAAGTCTATGTAATTTATATATTTGCTCATCTCGGCATAGTAGTAGATAATTACAATCAAAGGAATGATCACCGCGAAAGAAGCGAAAACAAGCTTTCGTTTTAATGAACTTTGGAGCGCTACAACTGCTATTGCAAGGGAGAAGATATAACAGAAAACTACAAATGCCGAACTATATGCGTGTGCTTCGATTGAGAGATTGGAGAAACTCATAATATCACCTCCTGAGTAAGATGAAGTGCAATGAAATAACCATCAGTTTCAGGGAGTATTTCAATTTTTTGGCAGTAGTTGCTTTTACTTGTAAACTCAAGCAGACTATATATTCTATCATCGATATCGCCAGATATCTGAAATGCAATTTTTATATAGTCTTCTGTATAGTCGAATGTTTGGAAAATCATATCGAGTTTATAGCTGTAAAGCTCTGCTAAGGCATCGAAAAAACTATAAGAAAATATTGCAGCGGATATGGGAATATCACATTCTTTTATTATCTTGTGAGCACAAAAACTCCCGCTGAGTCGCATCGCTTGAAACGATTCTTCAAAAACTCGGGAGAGTTCTTTTATGCTTATAGTTTGCAGGGTATTTGATAAAAGGGTCAGACTTATCGCTCGCTTTATATATGCGCCGATAACGCTTATTTCATAGAGAAGACGTTTTTTGTCATCTTCGCTTGCATCTTTAATTAGCAGAGCTCTTTCTTTGATTTTTGCAGTGTGTGGGAGCATATCTGCGTGAAGTTTGTCTTGCATTTCTTTCTGCTCACTTAAATAAAGTGTTTCTTCACGCTGTTTTTTCTCAATATTTAAAAGACGAACCTCTTGATGGAGCTGGCTGTTTATTATATTAAGCTCATCTATTAAATTATCAACTTTAGTTGTATCGATAATATAGTTTATATATCCTCCGTTTATTGGAGAGTTTTTAACAGACAAACTCTTTCCCTTTGAAATGCTGCCGTCAGTTAAAAGGGTTTTAAATTCATTATCATTTAGTAGAGCGGAATTTATACTTGCGTGTCTCATGTTGCCGGTTTTATCATAAATTTGGGCGCCAATATCGCTGTGCTTAAAAAAGTGGTCGTAGTTTTTATTTGAAGGAATAAGTCGCGTTATGATACAAGCTTCAAAAAAGAAGACAGCGGACATACAAGAGAAAACAGTAAGGTCTAAATATATTCCGAGTATTTTGTAGTCGATTATATAGATTATGGTATACAAAATAATAGATATAAGCACTGCAAACGGCAAAAATGGACCCTTACCACTCGCTTTTAATGTGCGACTCTTTTTGATAAGAAGATAGGTTGTTGCGATACAGAGGAGTGTGAAAAATAAAAGATATGTATAGTATCCAATGCCGTAGTCGTAGTACTGCGCATAAGCATGTTTTGAAAAATCGAGGATGAAGAATAGTTTGTGCAAATCGTTTGTGAAGACAAGTAAAATCAAAATAGCGGCAGGGATAAAAAGTAGATTCCAATATTTAGAAGGTCGGTAGTTTTCATCTTTATCGACCGAGAGTGCTATGAAAAAGAAGAGGAGCGGTATGAGGGTGAGTGGGATATAATATGCATACCAAAGTAAGCGGTCTGGAAGTGCAATAAAGCGAAAAGAATAATATTTTATAACGCGAATGGTTATCCAAAGCAACATATTAATGCCGAGAGCCATAAGATAGATGCGAAGGTTGTTTTGCATAATTCGCCGGTTTACCGAAACCATCCAGAGCACAAGCAAGACGGTATAAATGGAAAAAGAGAGAAGAAACATAGTAGACTCGAGCAGTGCGTTATAGGTTTCATTTGATTGACCTCGAAGGACAAAGAATTCATCGAACCCTGCAATAATTAGCAGTATAATTGAAACGCTCGCTATGAATATCGTCTTTTTTGTATCACGCGTCATAGTTATCCCCCCTTTTAAAAACAATATTACTTGCGGAAGAGGTAAATGTCAAATACAAAT
>CAYJGP010000008.1:21209-27713 GCA_964369435.1 uncultured Oscillospiraceae bacterium
AAAGATTGCGGTTATCGACTTTTATTTTCATAGGTGTTTTAAAAGTAAAAATGTTTATAAATCGATAATAGAGAAGTTAGTTTGATTTTACTGTAAATATATAAAAAATAATTGCATATCTGGAAACGGTGATGTAGAATTAATATTGTATTTATTCACAAAGGAGCTTATTGATGGGAAACAAATCTAAATTTATTAAAAAAGAGCTTATCTTCAATATTTTAGGGATAGTGATAGGCAACTTTATATATGCTGTTGGAGTGGTGCTTTTTATTATTCCGCATAACCTTATAACAGGCGGTAGCACCGGAATAGCTATTATCGTAAACCACCATTTTGGATTAGATATTTCAACGTTTGTTTTTATCTTTAACTTCTCTATGTTTATACTGGGTGCGATGTTCTTAGGTAAGCGTTTTGCAATGTCGACTTTAATTAGCACGATTACCTACCCTGTAGCGCTTAAAGTTTTGCAGACGGTCCTTGCAGATATTGTCCTCACCGACGAGGTGATACTAAACATCATATTTGCAGGACTTTTCATTGGAGTTGCTATCGGCATTGTCTTAAAGTGCGGTGCATCGAGTGGTGGAATGGATATACCTCCACTTTTAATCCAAAAACAAACAGGTATCTCGGTTGCAGTGAGCTTATATGTTTTTGATTTCTTTATCTTGATATTTCAAGCATCTTTTCAGAACACAGAAGCACTTTTATATGGAATATGCCTTGTTATGATTTATACATTTGTAATTGAAAAGGTAATAGTCTTTGGTAAACAGCGGATACAGATACAGATAATAAGCCAAAAAGAAGATGAAATAAAGCGGTTTATTACAAATACAGCCGACAGAGGTGTCACTATAATAAATGGCAGAACAGGCTACCTTGATAATGAATGTGGTATTATAATGACAGTAATTTCAAGCAGAGAACTCGCAAAGCTAAACCGCGCGATCGTGACGATAGATCCAGATGTATTTATGATAATCTCAACGGTAAAAGAGGTATCTGGTAGAGGGTTTACAAACAAGAAAAAGTATATAAAAAACACAGTTGAAGACGATAAAACAAAATAGATAGAAGTGTAGCACCTTATAACTGTGTAAAGCACAATAAAAAGAGCCTTCAACTTTGCAAAATATGAATATAACCAGTAAAAACGGACAATAGAAAAACCTCCTGTGGTAGAATAGAAATATCTACCACGGGAGGAATTTTTATGGCAAGAGGTTATCAAATATAAACGATTATGAAAAGTGGATTTTAGAACTTATTTATCTAGGTGTTTATCAAAAAATTCATCAATTGGCATAGGTTTTGCATAGTAGTACCCTTGGCCTATTTTGCAACCCATCATACAGAGTATATCGTGCTGCTCTTTGCACTCAACACCTTCTGCGACAGAGGAGACATTATCAAGCCCATCACAAAGGTTAATAGCTACCTGTGTAAGCGTCATGGATTTTTTATCTTTGTGTATGCCATCGATTATCGACATATCGATTTTTATCTCATCAAAGTCAGACATAACAAGTGAGTTTAAATTTGAATAGCCACTTCCAAAATCATCAAGGGATACCAAGAAGCCAGAATCTGAGAAGTTTTGTATAATTCCTGCTAAAACATTCTCGCCGATCCCTTTTATTGTTTCGGTTATTTCAATAACGATTTTAGAGGGGTCAACACCAAAGGTATCACATATTTTTGAAAATCTTTCAACGATTCCCTTCTCTGAAATAGTCATTCTCGAACAGTTAATAGAGATAGCGGGCAGATTTTGTATACCGCTCTCTTTCCACGACTTTAAGGTTTTACAAACGGTACGTAAAACAAATTCATCAATTTTTGAAATAATACCTTCTTTTTCATAAAATGGAAGAAAAAATGTAGGCGGTTGAATAGTATTGCCAGCACCAAAACGTCTGACAAGTGCCTCTGCACTTTCAACTTTACCCGAAATAAGGTTTACCTGCGGCTGAATGTATACAACATATTTGCCAGCGGCAATTTCCATCTCTAAATTTTCAATCAAGATCCGGCTGTAGTCGTCACCTTCGTCTAAACTGTTCAAGCTATTGTTTGCGATTTTGAGATTTTTGTTCCAGGTATATCCGATTGATGTGTTGAAATCAGTTTGCGATGCAAGTATTTCTTTTAGTTTAGCAATATCTTTTTCAAATTTATCTTCATTGATATTTGAAGCGATAACAACAAATTCGTCCCCTCCGACACGGAAGACGTTATCATTGAAAATCGAAGATAAAATTTCAGATAGTCGCACTAGAACACTATCGCCAAAAGCTATGCCCTTTGTATCATTAATCGAACTTAGAGCTAAAATATCAACATATAAAACACCCAAACTATCGATGCTTTCATCAATCGACTTTAGTGCAAGGCTATAGCTGTGTCTATTTTTAATTCCTGTGAGCATATCATAGTAGCTCAGTTTATTTAGGTTAGTGACAAGTTCTGTTTCATCAAGGAAAGATGCGGTAAATTTTGAAACAGTTCTTATAATAGCGGTTTTGTTTTTGTTTTTTTGCGAGTTATCAACACCTACAAAACCTGTTACTTCTCCACCATCTATACTGATAGCGCCGATAATAATATCTTTAAGATCTTGGACTTTCATAAGTTGATACTCAAGTGATTTTTCACAAAGCTCGTCTATATTCATGCTGAAAGCTTCAGTTGTTTGACACTTATCTAGCAGAACGTCAAGTTCTTCTATCGGTAAATTTTGCAGTTTTTCTTTAAATGCGACATGTCCTTCTTTGCAAAATTCATAGGTGTTGCTTATGTATTTTCCGCAAGGCGATGTCTCAAATATATAGCTTCGCTCAGCTTCATAATAATTTGCAACAGCTTCGAGCAGAGAGTTTATAGAGGTGTTAGGCTCTTTTCCTGAATGTAGCAATTCAACACAATTCATCAAGAAGTGCTCATCATCTAGTCTGTCTGTTAGTGTTTTTTCAAGCTCTACAAGCTTTGTTATATCTGTTGCGATTTCAAGTCTTGCCATGCTGCCGTTAAAATTTATAAGTTTATCTTTCAATAAGAATGTTGTGTTCAAATTCTCATTACAATGAGACCACTCATAATAACTATCTTCATTTAGCAGATGGTTTGTACAAAAATCACACGGCTCATCTTTACCCTGTAATAATTTGTAACATTTTTTGCCGATATAGTCAGCCTCTGATTTTACATTTATTGTTTGTCTTCCAAGCTCATTGAGGTATAAAAGATCGTAAGTTTCAAGATCACTAACATAAACAACACTAGCTGCGTTATCTAAAATATCAGCTGAATTTCTGTTACTGATTGCAAGCTCGTTTATCGCATCTCGCAGATGCGTTCCCTGTAGTATTATAGATAGGAGCTTTCCGATATACTGCAAACTGTTAATCTCACGCTCAGTCCAAATTCTAGTTTTTGTACAGTCGTCAAGACCTATAAAGAAAGCCATCTTTCCATCGCGCTTAATCTGAGCATGTACAAAAGACAAAATTCCCTGTCCGTCCATGATTTCATAGGCACGATCGAGCTCGAGAGTTTCCCGTAGATTATTTGAGTAGATAATGTCGTTATGGGCTTTATCTATAAAGTCTTCAAACAATGCATAGGGGAGACCTTGTAGGTTATCTATCTCGCTACTAATACCATCTTTGCAGTATTCAAAAGTGTTATTTAGGGTGGTGCCACCATCTAAAGTTTCAAAAATATAGCTTCTGTCTGCATTATATTTCTGACATAAGTAGCTAAGAGTTAAATTAATAGTGTCGTTGTCACCATTTTTTTCATAAAGAATATTAAACACAGCGGAAATAAGGTCGTAGTCAAAAAATGAACTTGCCACTCTGTTCGCGTTTTCAATTTTGGTAATACTTCTTGTAGTTCCGATATTAAAGTCCGAAGAATAGAGGGTGTATCTGTTTTTGCCCTGCATCTTTGCTTGATTTAGCGCCTTATCGGCATTTTGATACAGCTCATCATAACTTGTACCATCTATGGGGTATAGTGCAATACCAACGCTTCCAGAAATAGAGTAGTCTTTATACTCGCCAGAATAAGTTTTTCTATAAACTTCGAGTATTTTTTCAGCTTTCTTTTCAATAATATCTGGATCAGATAAATTTTCAACAAAAATTATAAATTCATCTCCGCCAATTCTCGCAACTATATCAACATCTCGAAACGCAGCTTTTAAACCCGCAGAGATATCTCGCAGAACTTCATCGCCAAAAAAGTGGCCTAAATTATCATTTATTGCTTTGAAGTTGTCGATATCAACAATGAAAAATGTATGTAGTGCATCTGGTTTTGAGCTGAGTTTTTCAGATATTATGTTCTCAGCGCTAATTTTATTATAGCAATCGGTGAGCAGATCTTTTTGTGAGCGCTCTTCAATAACTCGCTTATCATGAATATCAACACCTCGCCCAACAACGAAAATAGCATTGTTGCTGCTATCGACAAGTGTTTTGCAGTTTATTTTGTGGTATCTATAACTGCCATCTTCATGTAAAAATCTTATATCAAATGGAGTTGTATCTCCGCTCTTTACATTATCCATCATTTCAATGTAGTAGTCCACATCATCCGGATGGACATATTTATATTCTAGCATTTTGCTCTCGGTGATCGTTGCATCCTCACCGAACTTACTCAACCACAATTTGCTATAATATCTGATATTCTCTGTTCTAAGATCAAGCGAGAAGTACCACTCATCTGAGAGCTCAGACATCTCGTTTACAAGTACGCTTTTCGGAAGCTTATCGGAAAAATAGTAGTCGTAATTAAGCTTGGTTCTGCCATAAGAAAAGTCATCACGCAAATCTTTAATAAATCCAACTAGATAATCTTCATTGATCGAACCATTTATTTTAATCAAGGTTATTTCGCACGGAAATCTGCTGCCATTTGGAGTCATATGCATCCAATTGAAAACATGCTTACCATCTTTTAATGCCTTTTCAAAATTAATCTGTGACATCTCTTTAGAACTTATGCCATTCGGTTGAAACTCAGGTGAAAAATCGTAGAATTTATCAATAAATTCTTCGCCACTATCGATATTGAATGCAGTTAATATATGTGGATTACACATAATATTTATCATATTTTTGTTCCACAAATTAAATCCAAACGGCGCCGTAGCGAGGATGGACTTTAAAACTTTAGAGGAACTAATATCGTTCTCTATCACTTTTAAGCTTTCGCCTTTGAGCGTTAAATCATTATCGATACTCATAAAACTGCATCCTTTCAAGATGTAAAAAATTGGATTATAAATAAAATAATTGTCCGATTATTAGCATTATTTTAGCAGCTATTGCGATTTAAAAATCTTTAGTAGATATTTTAAATTAATCAGATTAATTGTAACAAAATACTAACAAAATGTCAATTAAGATTAAAAATTTTGTTGCTTTTAGTGATGGAATCAACAAAGAAAACAATCTAGTAAATGACTGCTAAAAAAGAGATATTTAGTGTCTGAACTGCTTATTTTTTAATAAAATTCTGCAAAATCAGATTTTTGAAACAGAGAAGAAGTTTAACACAAGCCTATACATAGTAGCAGCAAACAAAAAAGTCACAGCACTAAACTGAGACTTCTCTGTGTATCTAATAATCACTAAATGTAAAATATATTTTAATTGTTGTTTTATAAAAGAGAGGTATTTCGTGGCTATTTGTCTTTACAAAAACTTTCGGTTTTTTGTGAAAATACATAAACTACGCTTTTGCAGCGAAACAAATATTATGCGTCTTGTTTTGTGTCTGCGATTTGAATTTCGCGAAGATTAACGCCTTGTGGTAATTCGTAGGCAAATTTAATGGTTTTCGCAACATCTTCTACGGTGATTGCACCAACACCAGTTGCATCTTTCCAAGCGAAATAATCGCTCTTTATCTTATCGCTTGTTGTGTGATGGACAAGCTCTGTATCTACAGCGCCTGGGCAGATTCTCATTACTCGCACATTATGCGGTGATAGCTCGCCTCTTGCAACTTCAGATAAGCCAACTACGCCATATTTAGTAGCGCAATATGCAGCATGATTTCCAAAAGGTTTAACACCAGCGATAGATGAAAGGTTTACTATAGTTCCGCATTGTCTATCTTTCATATCATTCATAACAATCTGCATGCCGTTCATAACACCCATAACATTTACATTTAGCATATCTTGCCACTCTTTAGGGTCCTGATTTTCAAGGTTGCCAAGTAGCATAATACCTGCATTATTTATCAATAGATCGGTTTTTCCATAAATATCTTCAGCTTTTCTAACGGCTTTTTCAAAAGCATCTCTATCAGTAACATCGACCTTTTCGCAAATAGTGTTTTCTAAATTAAGCTCTTCTAGTTTTTCAAGTCTTCTTGCAACTAATAGAAGTGGGTAACCTGCTTTATTAAACTCTAAAGCCAAAGCTTTTCCAAAACCTGAACTTGCACCTGTAATAACAACTAATTTTTTCATTTTAA